>JBBSRN010000040.1:0-13860 GCA_038242985.1 Propionibacteriales bacterium
CGTGGCCGAGGGACTGACGAACAAGCAGATCGGCGAGCGGCTCTTCCTTGCCGAGAAGACGGTCAAGAACTACATGTCGAACGTGCTGGCCAAGCTCGGCCTGGTGAGCCGGACGCAGGCCGCGGTGTTCGCGACACGGCTCCACTCCACCTGAGACGCGCCACGAAGCGATGAGGTTCAGGCGGGGACTGACCACACGAGCTGTGTGCCGCCGGAGGGACCGGGGAGCAGCTCGAACGTCCCACCGTGGCCCTTGGCGCGGGTCCGTAGGTTCGCCAGTCCGCTGAGCCGAGGGCTGGATCCGGGGCCGGTGCCGTCGTCGGTGACCTCGACCGTGACCCGACCCGCAGCCGCCGAGATCACGACGTCGACCCTGGTCGCCTGGGCGTGCCGCAGCACGTTTGCCAGTGCTTCGGTGACGACGGCGGTGACGTCGTCGGTCAGCAACGCGTCGGCCATCAGGTCGACCGGTCCGAGGAACGTGACCTGTGGTCGTGGCCCCCCGGTGTCGTGGGACTCCACCCGGTCGATGATCTCGAGCACCCGCGCCCGCAGGCTCACCGTCGTGACGTCGCGGTCGCGGTTCAGGTCGAAGATGCTCTGGCGGATCTGGGCGATCGATGCGTCGATCTCGCGGATCTGCTCGGTCACCTCCTCTGCAGCGTCCGGAGGCAGCGCCATCGCGACGGCCTGGAGACTCAGACCGGTCGCGAAGAGCCGCTGGATGACGTGGTCGTGCAGATCGCGGGCGATGCGGCTGCGCTCCTCCAGCAGCGCGACACGTCGGCGGATCATGCGGCCCTCGGCGCGCGCGATCGAGACGCTGACGTGGCTGGCGAACGACATCGCCATGTCGAGGTCGCGATCGCCGAAGCCCGGTCTGCCGCTGAGCCGGGCGAGCACCAGCACGCCGCCCATCTGCGTCCCGATCGTGAAGGGAGTGGTCATGGCCGGGCCCAGCAGGCCCTGGTGCTCGAAACCGAAGTCCGGAAGTGCCCGGACGTCGGCGACCCGCACGGGCTGGCCGGTGCGGACGGCCTCACCCCACACCGACTCATCGACCGGGAACGACATGACGCTCAGCTCGTCGGCGCCGGTGCCGAGGGCACGATCGATGACCAGGTCGTCACCGGCGGAGCTGACCCGCGCGACGCAGACCAGATCGGCGTGCGCCAGGTCTCGCACGCGGGCGATCAGGAAACCGAGGTGCTCGTCGTCCTCGGCCTGCATGAGTCGTCGCGCCGTCTCGGCCAGAGCCGAGGCCCAATTCTCGCGGTACCTCGACTCCTCGAAGAGTCGGGCGTTGGCGATGGCGATGCCCGCGGTCGCCGCGATCGCCTCGGCGAGCTCCTCGTCGTCGGCCGAGAACTCACCGTTCTGGCTGTCGGTGAGGTAGAGATTTCCGTAGATCTCTCCTCGCACCCGGATCGGGACGCCGAGGAAGCTCGTCATCGGTGGGTGGTGCTCGGGGAAACCGCTGGAGCGGGGGTCGTCGCCGATGACGGCGAGCCGGACCGGGCCGGGATCGGAGATCAGGGCCCCCAGCAGGCCTCTGCCCTGTGGCAGGTGACCGACGCGGGCGATGGTCTCCTCATCCATGCCCACGGTGATGAATTGCTCGAGGCTCTGGTCATCGGCGATGACTCCCATGGCCCCGTACCGGGCGTGGATGAGTTCGGTGCCGATCTCCACGATCTTGCGCAGCAGCGTCGCCAGATCCAGATTGCTCGTCAGGTCGTTGTTCACCCGGATGAGGTCGCGCAGTCGGCGGTGTGACCGTGTCATGCGTTCGGCGCGTTCGACCAGCTGGGCGAGCAGCTGCTCGAACTCGAGGTCAGGCCCCAGTTCTGAGGCCTTGGCCGGGCCACGGTGTGGCATGTCGCTCCTGGACGTGCCTAGGTCGAACCATCACCGTACCCGCACCGGATGCCGGAACGGTCCACCAGCGCGGGTGAAGGGCAATGGTCCCAGCGATCGTGGTCATCTGACGGTGTCCAGAGGCGCGCGGGGAGGCCACGCTGGGGGCACCCACCTACGAGGAGACGCCATGTCGAACCAGTCCCTGCCCGTCGTCGTCGGCGTCGTCGACGATCAACCTGCCGTCGTCCGGTATGCCGTCGCCGAGGCCGAGCGCCTTGGTCGATCCCTTCGGGTCGTGCACTGCTGGACCGTGCCGTCCCTCGGGGCTGAGTTCGTGGTGGCTTCGGACACCACGACGGTGCTGCGGACCGACGCCCAGCGCGTCCTGCATCTGGCCCGAGCGATCGTCTCGGAGACGGCGCTCGAAGCGCACACCGAGTTCGTGGTCGAGTACGGCCCGCCTGACACGGTGCTGGTCGAGGAGGGGCGTTCCGCTGCGGTCCTGGTGATCGGATCGGACGACCTGCCGTGGTTCGAACGATTCCTCGTCGGCGAGCTGTCCAGTCATCTCGCTCGCGCCGCGGCGTGTCCGGTCGTGGTCGTGCCCGAGGAGGGCAGCACGGGCGGCGGCGACGGTGGGGTCGTCGTGACGATCGACGGCGAGACCTCAGCGGCCGGCCCCCTGCGTTACGGCTTCGAGCAGGCCGACGCCCGCCAGGAGCCGCTGCACGTGCTCCATGCTGCTCCGGGAGGAACCCTGGATCTGGATCTGCCGAGGTACCGGGCCAACCTCGCCGAGGTCGTGGCCGGGTGGCAGGAACAGTTCCCGGGGGTCGAGGTGGTCCGTTCCACGACGGCCGGACGAGCGTCCGAGGCGTGCATCAAGGTCAGCACGCGCGCCAGCCTGGTCGTCATGGGTCGCCACCACGGCCATTCGCCATTCGCACTCGTGCGACCGATCGCCCGCGCGGTGCTGCGCGAGGCCCAGTGCCCCGTCGCCGTGGTCCCACTTGACTACGGCACCAGCTGAGACTGGGCCCGGCCCGCACGCTCACATCAGGAGACAGCATGTCGTCACCGAGTGCGCCCGTCATCGCGGGCGTGTCGAAGGATCAGCCCACCGTCGTTGCCTACGCCCTCCAGGAGGCGTCGCGCCTGGAGACGTCGTTGCGCGTGGTCCACTGCTACCTCGCGCATGCCGGCGACGTCTACGTGGGCACCGACTCCCACGAGACCATGCGGGCCGCCGGTGTCGCGGTGCTGCAGCAGGCCAGGGCCGTCGTCGAGGCGTCACCACTGACGGTGCCCGTCGACTACGTGCTCGAGCGCGGCACAGCCGGCCCCATCCTCGTCGAGCACGCCGACGATGCTTCGGCGCTCGTGGTCGGGGCCGACGACGTCAACTGGCTGGCGCGGATGCTCGGCGGCGAGGTGTCCGGGCTCCTGGCGCTCACGGCCGCCTGTCCGGTGACGGTCGTCCCGCGGCAGCTCTCGTCCGCGGAGTCGGTCGACGGCGTCGTCGTCACGCTGGACGGGGACACGTCCGCACCCGGCCCGCTGCGCTACGGATTCGAGCAGGCCGACTTCAGGGCCGAGGACCTGCACGTCCTGCATGCGACGCCCGTTGCCACCACGGTCGAGGACACCGCCCTGCTCACGGCGAGGGTGCGGCAGGAGGTGGCCAGGTGGAATGCGATCACGCCGCAGGTCAGCTCACGGTTGTCCCTGACCAACGGTGACGCCCTCGATGAGTGCTTCCGGGCCACGGCAGGCGCATCCCTGCTGGTGATCGGTCGCCCCCACGGGCACGCTCACCTGTTCGCCCTCACTCGTCCCGTGGCCATGCTGGTGCTGCGCGAGGCCCGCTGCGCCGTGGCCATCGTGCCGGCGCAGTACGGCGCGTTGCACCGCCCGGCCGTGGCCTGAATCCGCCGCCGCGCAGAGGCCGGCCCGGTGGGGCCGGGACACCTGCGCACCGTGAGGCATCGATCACGCCCGTCTGGAGGACCAGGTCGACAGCGCCAGAGGTCCCGAGAAGCACTGACCTCTGCACCTGTCGGCCCACCGGTGGGGCCCCGAGATTGGGGTGACACCACCTCAGCCCGACGGAGACCCCATGTCGATCACGACCCGCACCGAGCGGCCCGCACCGGACAGACCCCAGAAGCGTGGGTTCCACTTCCCCAGCGCGTTCACGGTGCTGTTCGGCGTGACCGTCGCCGTCTGGTTGCTCGCCTTCATCGTTCCGACCGGCGCCTACAAGCTCGACGACGCCGGTGCTCCCATCCCGGGCAGCTATGCGGGAGTCGACGCGGGGCTCGGCTTCGGCGATCGCCTCATGCAGCTGTTCATGGCTCCGGTCAACGGGTTGTACGGGGTCAAGGCCTCAGACGGCGGTTTCATCGGGCCGTACGAGAGCGGTGAGCTGTTCGGGGCCGTGGGCGTGTTCCTGTTCGTCCTCGCGATCGGCATCTTCATCACGATGTCAATGAAGACCGGCGCGATCGACGCGGGTGTGGCTCGCGTGGCCCAGCGATTCCAGTCCAACGGCGTCGTGGTCATCGCCATCTTGATGGTGCTGTTCTCCCTCGGCGGCACGACCGAGGGCATGGCCGAGGAGACGCTCGGCTTCTACGCGCTCGTCATCCCCCTGATGCTCTCGCTCGGCTACGACCGCATGGTCGCCGCCGCCACCATCTTGATCGGTGCCGGCATCGGGGTGCTGGCATCGACCGTCAACCCCTTCGCCACGGGGGTGGCGTCGGAGGCCTCCGGCATCTCGATCGGCAACGGCATCGGGTTCCGGCTCCTGATGTACGTCGTCCTGGTGCCGATCGGCGTCCTGTTCGTGGTGCGCTACGCCCGCCGGGTCAAGGCAGATCCGTCCCGCTCGCGCTCCAGCGTCGCGGACGGCGACGTCGAGCTCGCCGCGCTCGGCATCGGCGTCGCGCCGGCTCTGACCGGAAAGCAGAAGATCGTCCTTGCCATCGTGGGCGCGACCTTCGCCTTCATGATCTTCGCCATCGTCCCGTGGGCCCAGGTGATCGGCGGGCCCGACGCCGCCAGCTACGGATGGCAGCTGGACTGGTACTTCCCCGAGCTCGCTGCCTTGTTCATCGTGATGGCCGTCGTCGTGGGACTGATCGGCGGTCTGGGTGAGAAGGGACTGACCGACACCCTGGTGCACGGCGCCGGAGACTTCATCGGTGTCGGGCTGATCATCGTGCTGGCTCGCGGCATCACCGTGATCATGAGCAACTCCCAGATCACCGACACGGTCCTGCACTCCATGGAGAGCGCCGTCAGCAACACCTCGGCGGGGGTCTTCGGCGGCCTGATGTTCCTGCTCAACATCCCGCTGGCCTTCCTGATTCCATCGACGTCCGGTCACGCTGCAGTGGCGATGCCGATCCTCGCGCCACTGGCCGACTTCGCCGGTGTCTCACGAGCCATGGTGATCACGGCGTTCCAGTCCGCCTCGGGAATCGTCAACCTCATCACGCCGACTTCGGCGGTCGTCATGGGAGGCCTGGCTCTCGCCAAGGTCCGCTACGACCAGTACCTGCGCTTCATCGCGCCGCTGCTGCTCGTCCTGGTGGTCGCCTGTCTGGCCTTCGTCTCGGTCGGATCCATGCTCTGACGGCCGACCGCTGGACCCCTCGATCCGTCACCTCACCACACACATCCAAGGAGCATCACCATGACCTTCCACGTTGATTCCGAAGTCGGCGAGCTGCACGAGGCGATCGTGCACCGTCCCGGCAGCGAGCTGTCCCGACTCACCCCGGCCAACGTCGACGAGCTGTTGTTCGACGACGTCATGTGGGCAGAGCGGGCGCGAGAGGAGCACGACGCCTTCGTCGAACAGCTCCGCGGCAGGGGCACCACGGTGCACTACTTCGCCGAACTGCTCGCCACGGCGATCGATCAACCCGGCGCCAGGGCGTTCCTGCAGGATCAGCTCACCACGGCAACGCGCTTCGGTCCCGCCCTCGACGCCCCGCTCGACGAGCTGGTCAACCAGACGCCCGCGCCCGAGCTGGCCGACATGATGATCGGCGGCGTCCTCAAGCGCGAGATCGCATCGCGGTTGAAGGTCTCCAGCTTGCTCATGGAGTACCTCGACGATGAGGACTTCCTGCTGACCCCGCTGCCGAACCACCTGTTCCAGCGCGACAACTCTGCCTGGATGTACGGGGGGGTGTCGGTCAACCCGATGTCGAAGCCGGCCCGCAAGCGGGAGACCATCAACTCGCAGGTCATGTACAACTTCCACCCGATGTTCGACGGTGCGGACTTCACCTTCCTCTACGGCAACGACGCCCTCGCCCACGAACCCGCCACCATCGAGGGCGGCGACATCACGGTGCTCGGCCATGGCGTCGTCATGATCGGCATGGGGGAGCGCACCAGCCCCCAGGGCGTCGAGATGCTGGCCGGCAGGCTGTTCGAGACCGGGACTGCGAAGAAGATCATCGTCGTCGAGCTGCCGAAGTCGCGTGCCTTCATGCATCTCGACACGGCCATGACCATGATCGACAAGGACGCGTTCAGCGTCTACCCGTACCTGCCGGAGGACCTGCGGTCGTTCACGCTGATGCCCGAGGGTGAGGACGGTTCGTACCGTGTCAGCGAGAACGCTGAGCTGTTCGCCACGATCGCCGAGGCCATCGAGGTCGACAAGCTGCGTGTCCTGCGCGTTCCGACCACCCGCATGGCCGCCGCGCGCGAGCAGTGGGACGACGGCAACAACTTCCTGGCCGTCTCACCGGGCGTGATCCTGGGGTACGAGCGCAACACGACGACCAACGCGTTCCTGGCCGAGAACGGCATCCAGGTGATCCCGATCGTGGGATCGGAGCTGGGACGTGGACGCGGTGGGCCTCGCTGCATGACGTGTCCCATCGTGCGGGACGGGGTGTCCGCATGACCTCCCTCGATCGCACGCTCAGCAACCCCGTCGCCACCAACCACCTCGGCCTGCGCGGACACAGCTTCACCAAGGAGCTCGACGTCACGGTCGAGCAGTGGCGCGGCTTGCTGGACCTCGCCAAGGACCTGAAGGCTGAACGCGCCAACGGCAGCGAGTTCCCCCGGTTGCTGGAGAAGAACCTGGCACTGATCTTCGCGAAGTCCTCGACCCGCACCAGGTGCGCGTTCGAGGTCGCGGCCCACGAGCAGGGAGCGCACGTGACGTACCTCGATCCGTCCGGGTCACAGATGGGGCACAAGGAGTCGGTCAAGGACACCGGTCGGGTGCTGGGCCGGATGTTCGACGGGATCGAGTACCGCGGATTCTCCCAGGACAGCGTCGAGGAGCTCGCCAGTTCCAGCGGGGTGCCGGTCTGGAACGGGCTGACCGATGATTGGCACCCCACGCAGTCCCTGTGCGACATGTTCACGATGCTCGAGCACACCGACAAGTCGGCCGACCAGATCTCCTTCGCCTACTGCGGAGACGCCCACAACAACGTGGCGAACTCGCTGCTGGTGGCCGGGGCGATGATGGGCATGGACGTGCGCATGGTGGCGCCGCCCAGTCTGCGCAATCACGACGAGGTGATCGCGATCGCGGCCGGGATCGCCGAGACGACGGGAGCGCGACTGCTGGAGACCGACGACGTCGCAGCCGGTGTCGACGGGGTCGACTTCGTCTACACCGACGTGTGGCTCTCGATGGGCGAGCCCGAGTCGGGATGGGACGAGCGTATCGCCCTGCTGTCGGACTACCAGGTCAACGCCGAGCTGCTGGCGCAGTCGGGCAACCCCGACGTCAAGTTCATGCACTGCCTGCCTGCGTTCCACAACCGCCGGACCGAGGTGGGCGAACACATCTACCAGCGCACGGGCCGCACGTGCCTGGAGGTGACCGACGACGTCTTCGAGTCCGAGCACTCGATCGTCTTCGACCAGGCCGAGAACCGCATGCACACCATCAAGGCCGTCCTCGTCGCCACCCTCGAGAATTGCTGACGTGCTCGTCGTCGTCGCCCTGGGCGGCAACGCCATCCTCCGCCGAGGTGAGCCGATGTCCGTCTCAGGTCAGCGCGCCTCGATCGCGGAGGCGTGCGTACCGCTGGCGCAGATCGCTCGCGATCACGATCTGGTCGTGTCGCACGGCAACGGCCCCCAGGTGGGCCTGCTTGCCCTGCAGGCCGCGTCGTACGACCGGGTCAGCGAGTATCCGTTCGACGTCCTCGGCGCCCAGACCGAGGGCATGCTCGGCTACCTCATCGAGCAGGAGCTGGGCAACCGCCTCGGAAACGAGCGACCCATCGCGACGCTCGTGACCAGGACCCTGGTCGACCCCACCGACGCCGCGTTCCAGAATCCGACCAAGTTCGTCGGCCCGGTGTACACCGCCGAGGAGGCGCACAGGTTGAGCGAGAGTCGTGGATGGGACATGGCGACCGACGGCGACAGCATGCGCCGGGTCGTCCCGTCACCGGTTCCGATCCGGATCCTCGAGACCCAGCCCATCCGCTGGATCCTGGAGAAGGGCGGTGTCGTCATCTGCGCTGGCGGCGGCGGAGTGCCGACCACTCACGACCCGAAGACCGACCTGGTGGTCGGCATCGAGGCCGTCGTCGACAAGGACCTGGCCAGTGCCGTGCTGGCGCGGGACCTGGCCGCCGACCGGCTGGTCATCGCCACCGACGTCGACGGGGTGTACACCGACTGGGGCGGACCAGAGCAGCGTCTGATCACAGCAGCGCATCCCGATGCGCTCGACCCGGCGGACTTCCCGCCCGGTTCCATGGGTCCGAAGGTGCAGGCGGCCGCACAGTTCGCGCGCGAGTCGGGTGGTCGCGCGGTCATCGGGTCGCTGCACGACATCGATGCCCTGTTCGACGGCGCAGCCGGGACGACGCTGAGCAATGACGTCGTCGGCATCGAGCACAGGCGATGACCGAGGTGCGCGACGGACCGAGGCGATGGCATCACCTCGGGGTCGAGGAGTCCCTCGCTGCGCTCTCCTCGCAGCACGAGGGACTGACCCCTGCCGACGCGGAGTCTCGGACGGCGCGCCTCGGCAGGAACGTCATCGAGCACGAGGACGGGCCCGGTGCGTGGGCCGTCCTCGGTCGCCAGCTCACCAGCCCCCTGATCTACGCCCTCGTCCTCTCAGCCGCCGTGGCGTTCGTTCTCGGTGAGGTCGTCAACGGCGCCGTCGTCCTCGTGGTGGTCGTCGTGAACTCGCTGATCGGATTCGTCCAGGAGTACCGCGCCGGCCGGGCGATCAGCTCGCTGGCCGAGATGGTGACGGCGCCGGCCCTGGCCCTTCGTGGCGGGCAGTGGACCCGGCTGCCCGCGGAGCAGCTCGTTCCCGGCGACGTGGTGGGGGTGTCGCCCGGCGATCGGGTGGCCGCCGACCTGCGGGTGCTCGACGGACACTCCCTGATGGCTGATGAGTCGGCACTCACCGGCGAGTCGCTGCCCGTCGACAAGTCCACGTCGGCGGTACCGGCCGACACCCTGCTGGCGGAGCGGTCCTCCCTGCTGCACGCCGGAACCATCGTCAGCGCCGGACGCGGCGAGGCGCTGGTGGTCGAGACCGGGTCACGCACCGAGCTCGCGCACATCTCAGGACTCCTGGCGTCGGCGGACCGCACCAAGACTCCGCTGACCCGGTCGATCGCCGACCTCGGATACCGGGTCACCCGGGTCATCGGCGTCGTCAGCGTGGTGCTGCTGGTCGTCGCACTCCTCCGCGGCTATCCGCTCGCCGACGCAGCGCTGGCTGCGATCGCGTTCGCCGTCGCCGCGATCCCGGAGGGACTTCCCGCGATCGTCACCATCGCGCTCGCCGTCGGGGTGCGGCGGATGGCCTCGCGGCAGGCGATCGTGCGAGAGCTGCCGGCCGTGGAGACCCTCGGATCGACCAGCGTCATCTGCACGGACAAGACCGGCACCCTGACGCGCAACGAGATGGTGGTCCGCCGTGCATGGACTCCAAGCGGCGAGTTCGAGTTCGAGGGCGTGGGCTACTCACCGGACGGACGAGTGCTGAGTGACGGCCAGCCCGTCCGCGGGACCGACGACGGACTCGTGGACCTCCTGGAGGCCGCCGTGCTCGCCAACGAGAGTCACGTGACCGGTGATGACGACGAACGCCGGGTGCTGGGCGATCCCACCGACGGTGCGCTGCTCGTGGCCGCAGATCGTGCGGGGACCCAGCGGACGGACCTGGCGACCAGGCGCCGCGTCGACCTGCTGCCGTTCGACTCCGACCGCAAGTACATGGCCGGGGTCTTCGAGACGCCGGATGACGTGGCGCAGCCGATGACGTACGTCAAGGGTGCGCCGGAAGTGGTGCTCCGCCACGTGCCACCGGCCGTCGCCGAGGAGGCGCGCCGCGCGCTCGCGATCTTCGTCGACGACGGGATGCGGGTGATCGCGCTCGCGCGACGTCGTGGTGCCGCCACGGACTGTGACGCCTGGCCCGGCGGCCTGGATCTGCTGGGGCTCATGGCGATGATCGATCCTCCGCGCGAGGGGGTGGCGCAGAGCGTCGCCGCCTGCCATCGGGCCGGCATCGACGTCAAGATGATCACCGGGGACCACCCCGGAACAGCAGTGTCCATCGGACGAGACCTCGGGATCGTGAGCGAGGCGCCAGCCCTGACCGGACCGGAGATCGGTGCTCTCGACGACGTGCAGCTCACCGAGCGGGTCCATCGCACGGCAGTCTTCGCCCGGGTGGCGCCTGAGCACAAGCTCCGGCTGGTCCGCGCGCTCCAGGCGGGCGGTGCCGTCGTCGCCATGACCGGCGACGGTGTGAACGACGCACCGGCGCTCCAACAGGCCGACATCGGCGTGGCGATGGGCGTCACCGGCACGGCCGCGGCGAAGGAGTCCGCTGACATCGTGCTGGGCGACGACAACTTCGCGACCATCCGACTGGGCGTCGAGGAGGGACGCCGGGTGTACGACAACCTGGTCAAGGCCATCGCCTTCGCGCTGCCGACGAACGTCGGTCAGGGCCTGGTCGTGCTGGTGGCCGTCCTGCTGTTCCCCGTGGTCGACGGGCAGCCGATCCTGCCGATCGAGCCGGTCCAGATCCTCTGGATCAACATGGTCGCCGCCGTCTCGCTGGCCCTGCCACTGGCGCTGGAGGCGAAGGAGATCGGCCTGATGGATCATGGCCCCCGCGACCCCCGGACGCCCTTGCTCTCGCGGTTCGTCGTCATGCGGACCCTCTACGTCGGGGCGATGATGGGCGCCGTCGCCGTCCTCGTGTTCGTGCTCTCCCTGCGGGGGGCGGGCGAGACGCTGAGCGGTGCTGCGGTGCCCAGCGCCGCTGCACTGGTCGCGGCGCAGACGATGGCGGTCACCGCCTTGATGTCCTTCCAGATCTTCTACCTGCTCATGTGTCGCACCCTCCGGGAGCCGACCTCGAGCATCGGTTGGTGGTCGAACGGGTACGTGTTCGTCGGCATCGCTGCGGTCGTCGTGCTCCAGATCGGATTCGTGCACCTCGGATTCATGCACGCCGTCTTCGGGACGGGCAGCCTGACCTTGGGTCAATGGATCGTCGCGGCGCTTGCCGGGGCGGTCGTCGTACCCGTGGTCGGCGTCGAGAAGCACCTGAGGCGACGCAGGGACGCCCACCGTGCCCAGGCGGTCGCGTCGTGAACGCCGTCGAGACACCTGAACCGGGCCCGGCGTCCGAACCGGTGGTGCTCGCGGACGGGACCCCAGCGATCGTGCGACTCCTCGATGGCCATGACAGGCCCGGGTTGCAGGCGCTGTTCGACTCAGTCAGCGCCGACCACCTGTACACCCGGTTCTTCACGCTCGGGCGCGGCATGGTGTCTCGCCACCTGGATCACCTCTTCGCCGGCGGCCCCGACGTCGCGACGTATGTCGTGCATGCCCGGGGCCGGATCGTCGGCGTCTGCGACGTCGAGCACCTGTCGGCGTCGACTGCCGAGGTGGCGTTCCTCGTCGCCGACGACATGCACGGCAGGGGAGTGGCGACGCTCCTGCTCGAGCGGGCCACCCGTGACGCCCACCGCGCCGGCATCGAGTGGTTCACCGCTGACGTGCTGGCGATGAACCACGAGATGATCGAGGTCTTCACCGACGTCGGCTTCACTGTCGAGCTGCTGCCTGAGGGCAGCGATGTCGGCGTCCGCATGAGTACCGAGCCCACCCCGGGCTGGGACACCGCACGGCGGGCTCGCCGATGAGCATCGAGCAGGTCCAGCAGTGGGTCATCTCGGCACTCATCTGTGCCGTGGCCTCCTTCCCGGTCGGGGCGCTGCTCGTCACCAGCGTCTACCAGGATCGGGCCGGGGAGGCCGGCACCGCGCTCGCGCTGTGCGTGATGGCCGGGGTGATCGGGGTCATCGCCGTCACCGCGGCCCGACTGGTGCATCGGCTGCGGCCGCTGTCGCCCTACGTCGCGATCGGGGCCCTCCCGGGCCTGGCGGGAGCTGTGGCCGTGCTGCTGGCCAGCTGACCCACCGATCCGGAACGGGCCCCACCGCGCCGCTGGTGAGGGTCAGCGCAACCAGCTGTCGCCGACCTTCTCACCCCACCAGCGCCCGAGGCCGAAGGTGTCGCCGGCCCGGGTGAACCAGAAGATGAGCACTGCCAGGGCCTCGAGCCAGTGATCGTCGAAGAGAGGGTTCGTGTACGTGCCGGCGTCGGCGCCGATGGGGAACTCCGCGAGGTACATCAGGCCCAGCAGGACGGTCGCAGCGACCGCAGTGATCTTGAGCCCACAACCGGCGATGAGTGCGATGCCGATGGCCAGCAGACCGACCATGAAGCCGTAGTCGGCCCATCGTCCCGAGATCGAGCTGAAGAAACCGGCGAACGGCCCGGAGGTGTTGGACATGAAGCCCTGGGCGGGTGTTCCACCGTCGATCATTCCCTTGCCCGAGGGCGTCATGAAGCCGAATCCGAAGAGCTTGTCGAGAAAGGCCCACAGGAAGTACCAGCCGATCAGGATGCGTAGGCCGCCAAGGAGCATGCGCGCCGGATGCGACCTGACGATGTCGGTCTGCCACGTGACCGGTGCGGCGTGGAGGGTGGGTGGTGCTGTCTTGTGCGTCGTCACTGTCGTGCCTTCCTCTGCTGGGTTCGCGCCCACGGGCCACCTCGGTGGGACCCTGTGGATGACGATCCTCTGTGCGGACGGCCCGGACCACGGGTGTTGGTCACCCTTCGGTGGGTCCTTTGGCACCAGCTCATCTCACCCCACGGCGGTGCCGAACGCCTCACCCCACGGCGGTGCCGAACGCACGGCCGATCGCGTAGGTGAGCGCGAGGCCCGCCGCCCCGCCGATGACGACGCGGGCCACAGCCACGCGGGCCGAGCTGGCGCCGATTCTCGCGCTCATCCAGCCGGCGAGGGCCAGGGCGACCAGCACGATCACCACCGTCACGATGATCTGCACCCCCGGAGGTGCGAGCAGGATCGCTGCGAGGGGCAGGAGGGCACCGACGGTGAAGGCCACGGCTGAGGCGCCGGCCGCGTGCCACGGGTTGGTGAGGCCCTCAGGATCGATGTGGAGCTCGGCGTCGGCGTGGGCACCGAGCGCGTCATGGGCGGTCAGCTCCTCAGCCACGCGCCGCGCGGTCCCCGCAGTCAGTCCCTTGCGGCGATAGATCTCCGTCAGCTCCTCGAGCTCGTCGTCGGGCATGTCGCGCAGCTCGCGCCGTTCGAGGTCCAGCTGGGACTTCTCGCTGTCGCGCTGGCTGCTGACCGAGATGTACTCACCCAAGGCCATGGAGACCGCACCGGCGACCAGCCCGGCGAGGCCCGCGGTGAAGATGGCACCTCGCTCCGACGTCGCTCCGGCGACACCGACCACCAGCCCGGCAGTGGACACGATGCCGTCGTTGGCGCCGAGGACGCCTGCGCGCAGCCAGTTGAGTCGGGTGGCAAGGCCGCCGGAGTGCGGCTCGTGCGGGTGGCTCCCGCTCACGGGAGGGCCGACGAGCTCAGGCGGTTCGTGAGGGTGGCGATCTTCATCGGACGTTCCCCAG
>JBBSRN010000041.1:0-13753 GCA_038242985.1 Propionibacteriales bacterium
ACCGGTGCCGGGTGAGGCGGTCACCGGGCCCGGGCTGCCAGCCGGAGGTGTTGACGGCGAACGTCGGATTCGACACGTAGCGGGCACCGGCCGCCGCAGACGTGGAGGAGGAGACAGTCGTCAGCAGCGCGCCGACGAGCAGCGGCGCGAGACAGGTGGCGATCGAACGACGGTTCATGGGTCCTCGGGGTGGCAGGTGGCGTGTCAGCCTAGCCGGGACGAACGTCCTGCATCAGGAAATCGAGGAGCTCGTCCTCGTGGGTGGGTCGAGCGGTCAGTCCCGCTCGATGGGGCAGGACATGCAGCGGGGTCCACCGCGCCCGGTTCCCAGCTCGGAACCGCTGATGGCGATGACCTCGATGCCGTGCTCGACGAGCCGCGCATTGGTCTCCTCGTTGCGCTCGTAGGCCACGGCGAGCCGGGCGTCGATCGCGAGGGTGTTGTTGCCGTCGTCCCACTGCTCCCGCTCTGCGGTGACGGGATCGAGTCCGGTGTCGATCTGGTGCAGCGTGTCGATGCCCATGGCCTCGGCCGCGACGGCGAAGAACGAGCCCTCGGCACCCATCTGGAGACGCTGGTCCTCGGCGTTCCACGTGACGGCCATCGATCGCATCGAGTCGGCCATGTTGGGATACATGATCACGGTGTCGACGTCGACCATCGTGACGATGGTGTCCAGGTGCATCGTGGCGCGCTCCTGGGTGATCGGCACCGCGAGCACCGTGGTGGCGAGGCCGCCCTCGAGCACCTGGGTGGCGAAGCGCTCGAAACCGGCCGGCGTGGTGCGCTCCCCGACACCGACCGCGACGACGCCGGGAGCCAGCAGCAGCACGTCACCGCCCTCGAGATGCTCCAGGTGGGGTCCGTGGACGCGCTCGACCCCCGCGAACCGCGGGTGGTGCTGGTAGATGAGGCCGGTCAGCTGCGTCTCGCGCACCCGCGCCGGCATGGCGAGGCTGGTCACCGCGACCCGGCCAGGCAGCCACACCGACGAGTCGCGGGTGAACAGCAGGTTGGGCAGCGGGTTGATCAGGAAGTCCTCGGGCTGCATCAACGCGTTCGCGACACTGCCGGAACGGCGCAGCTCATCGTTGCGGATGCCGGCCATGAGCACGGTCGCGAGCTGCTCGGGATGTGACTGCGCGAGCACTCCGGCGATGGCGTCCTGGAGCACGGGTCCGACGAACAGCCCGGTCAGGGTGCTGTCGATGATCTGCTCGCGCGCGGCCGGGACCTCGAGGGTCTGGGTCAGCAGCTCGGACAGGTAGAGCACCTCGACGTCGTGGTCGCGGAGTGCCTGGGCGAAGGTGTCGTGCTCGTCCTGGGCCCGGCCGAGCCACGGGATCCCGTCGAACAGCAGGCTGTCGTTGTTGCGCGGGGTGAGCCGGGCAATTTCCGGTCCGGGACGGTGCAGCATCACCGTTCGCAGGCGGCCGACTTCGCTCGAGGCTCCCAGAGGCATGGCCCCACGCTAGTGGTCGCGCGGCCGGACGTCGCACCCTTTGGCGCTCGGGCACGTCGCGGGCCTACGCTCGACCCGTGGACTGGACCGAATTCGACGCTGCCCTGTTCGACCTCGACGGCGTGATCACGCCGACGGCCGAGGTGCACCAGCGCGCCTGGTCGGCGATGTTCAACGACTTCCTGGACAGTCGCGGGCTGGCCCAGGACTACACGCTGGATGACTACCACCGGTACGTCGACGGCAAGCCACGCTACGACGGCGTCCGGTCCTTCCTGGACTCCCGCGACATCGAGCTGGCGCCCGGGGAGCCGTCCGACGACCCGTCGGCCGAGACGGTGTGCGGTCTGGGGAACCGCAAGAACGATGACTTCGAACGCATCCTGGCCGAGGAGGGCGTCGAGCCGTATCCCGGCTCGGTCGCGCTGGTCGAGGCGCTGCTCGAGCGGGGGGTCAAGATGGCCATCGTGTCCAGCTCGCGCAATGCTCCGAAGGTGCTGGAGGCCGCCGGCATGCTGCAGCACTTCCCGGTCATCGTCGACGGTGCCGTGGCGGCGACCCGGCACCTGGCCGGAAAGCCGGCGCCGGACACCTTCCTGGACGCGGCCGTCCAGCTCGACGTTCCCAAGGAGCGTGCGGTCGTGCTGGAGGACGCACTCTCCGGCGTGCAGGCCGGTCGCGCCGGTCGCTTCGGCCTGGTGGTCGGTGTCGATCGTGGAGCCGGCGTCGAGGCCCTCACCGAGCACGGTGCCGACGTGGTCGTCGCGGACCTGCAGGAGCTGTTGTGACGTCCCAGCACAACGGGCCGTCGCACATCGCACCGCCGGCCACCGACCAGCTGGACCGGTCACGGTTTCCCGTCGATGAGTGGGCCCTGTGCGAGAAGCACATCGATTCAGACGCCCTGGGCCTGTCCGAGACGCTCTTCTCGCTCGGCAACGGCTACCTCGGGATGCGCGGCAACGTCGAGGAGGGGCGTGAGTCGCACACCCACGGCACCTTCATCAACGGCTTCCACGAGACGTGGCCCATCCAGCACGCCGAGGAGGCATTCGGTTTCGCGCGGGTCGGCCAGACGATCGTGAACGTGCCCGACGCCAAGGTCATTCGCCTGTACGTCGATGACGAACCGCTGCTCATCTCGATCGCCGACCTGCTGGAGTACGAACGTCGGCTGGACTTTCGGTCCGGGGTGCTGAGCCGGGAGATCTTGTGGCGCACGCCCAGCGGCAAGCGGGTGCAGATCCGCTCCCAGCGCATGGTCTCGTTCACGCAGCGTCATCTCGCGGTGATGACCTTCGAGGTCACCATGCTCGACGACCACGCGCCGGTGGCCATCTCCTCGCAGATCCTGAACCGCCAGGACGGCGAGGACGAGTACCACGTGTCGGCCAAGGCGATGGGCGAGGGAGTGGACCCCCGCAAGGCCGGATCGCTGAACCGGCGGGTGCTGATGCCGCAGGGCAACGGTGGCGATCTCGACGAGGGCCGGGTGACGCTGGGGTACCAGTGCGCCAACAGCGGCATGACACTCGCCGTCGCTGCAGACCACCGGATCGAGACCGAGAACGACTTCACGAAGCGGTTCCACACCGACGACGACCTCGCCAAGATCATCTACCGGGTCAACGCCCAGCCGGGCAAGACGATCCGGTTGACCAAGCTGGTCAGCTATCACACCTCGCGCGGGGTGCCGGCGCGCGAGCTGCTCGATCGTTGTCGGCGCACGCTCGACCGCACGCACGACGCAGGGGTCGAGCAGCAGTTCCTCGACCAGCGCAACTGGCTGGAAGCCTTCTGGGAGCGGTCCGACGTCGAGATCGCCGGTCAACCAGAGGTGCAGCAGGCCGTGCGGTGGAATCTGTTCCAGGTCGCCCAGGCGGCTGCGCGCGCCGAGGGCACCGGCATCTCGGCGAAGGGTGTCAGCGGCTCAGGCTACGGTGGCCACTACTTCTGGGACACCGAGGTCTACGTCCTGCCGTTCCTCACGTACACGACGCCGCGTGCGGCCCGCAACGCCCTGCGATTCAGGTACGGGCTGCTCGATGCGGCCCGGCGGCGAGCCGTGCAGATGGCCCAGAACGGGGCGCTGTTCCCGTGGCGCACCATCAACGGTGAGGAAGCGTCGGCCTACTACGCGGCAGGCACCGCTCAGTACCACATCGATGCCGACATCGCGTTCGCGCTCAGCAAGTACGTGGCCGCGACCGGCGACATCGACTTCCTCACCCGTGAGGGCATCGACGTGCTGGTCGAGACCGCCCGGATGTGGGTGGATCTCGGCTTCTGGCGCAACGAGCAGGATGGGATCTTCCACATCCACGGCGTCACGGGTCCCGATGAGTACACGACTGTCGTCAATGACAACCTGTACACGAACGTGATGGCGCGGTTCAACCTGCGGCACGCCGCCGATGCCGTGCGCGAGCTCGCAGAGCGCGACGGCATCGAGTACGAGCAGATGCTCATCCGCCTCGAGCTGGACCTGGACGAGGTCCAGGGGTGGGAGCAGGCCGCCGATGACATGGCGATCCCGTTCGACGAGCACCTGGGCGTGCATCCGCAGGACGAGCACTTCCTCGAGCGCGAGGTCTGGGACCTGGAGAACACGCCGCTGAACAAGCGGCCGCTGCTGCTGCACTATCACCCGTTGGTCATCTACCGGTTCCAGGTGCTCAAGCAGGCCGACGTGGTGCTCGCGTTGTTCCTGCAGGGCAACAACTTCACCGCCGAGGAGAAGCGCGCCGATTTTGAGTACTACGACCCGATCACGACGGGCGACTCGACGCTGTCGGCCGTCGTGCAGTCGATCATCGCCGCCGAGGTCGGCTATCACGATCTCGCGCTGAGGTACTTCAACGCGGCACTGTTCGTGGATCTGGCCGACCGGCACGGCAACACCACCGACGGCGTGCACGTGGCGTCGACCGGAGGGGTATGGAACATCCTGGTCAGCGGATTCGGCGGCTTTCGAGATCACGACGGCGCGTTCACGATCGACCCGCGCCTGCCGCAGGCCTGGGAGTCGTTGGCCTACCGCATCACGTTGCGCGGGACGCGGGTCCGGGTCACGGTGCGGCCGGATGCCGTCGATCTGGAGGTCGAGGTCGGCACGGAGGCCACCTTCTCCGTGCGCGGTGAGAGCGTCACCGTCACCGCCGACCAGGCGGTGACGGTCGCCCTCGACGGTCAGGGACCACGCCTCGAAGGAGATCTGCCGCCGGCGCTCGGGCGCAAGCGTGCCGACGGCACCACCATCGCGGCCATCGTCCCCGGTTCCTGAGGTCGCCGGCACCACGCCGGCACCACGCCGGCACCAGGGCACCCCGGCGCCCCAGCGGGGCGGTGACTTAGTCGGCTTTCACGCAAGGCCTGCCCAACCTGGCGGTGCAGAAATCGGCCCACCGGCGCCGGAAAGCCGATCTGCTCACCGCCCACTCCGGGTCACCGATCCATCGGTCCCGCCGTCGCGTGGAAGACTCGGCGTCGTGACTGACCTGACCTCGTTCATCGCCGGACTGCCCAAGGCCGAGCTGCACGTGCACCACGTGGGCTCGGCGTCGTTGGACACCGTGGCCACCTTGGCGCAGCGGCATGCGGGCAGCACGACCGTGCCGACGGACCCGGCCGCGCTGGCGGAGTTCTTCACCTTCACCGACTTCGCGCACTTCATCGAGGTGTACCTGGCGACCGTCGACCTGCTGCGCACGCCGGAGGATCTGTGGACGTTGACCCACGAGGTCGCACGTGACCTGGCTGCGCAGAACGTCCGGTACGTGGAGCTGACCTGCACGCCGTTCACCTCGATGGCCGTCGGCATCAGCGCGGAGGCGTACGTGGAGACCCTGGAGGATGCGCGCCGCCGGGCCGCGGACGACTTCGACATCCAGATGCGATGGATCTTCGACATCCCGGGGGAGTCGGGCCTGCCCGCGGCGGACGTGACGCTGGACGTCGCCACCCGCCTGCGGCCGGACGGGTTGATCGGCTTCGGGCTTGGTGGGCCGGAGGTCGGGGTCCCGCGTCCACAGTTCAAGCCGCACTTCGACGCGGCCCGCGCCGCCGGCCTGCACAGCCTCCCGCACGCGGGCGAGTCCACCGGCCCCCAGACGATCGTCGATGCGCTCGACGTTCTGGGCGCCGAGCGCATCGGCCACGGGATCACCGCCGCCCAGGATCCTGCATTGATGCAGCGTCTCGCCGACGAGCACATCGTCCTGGAGATCTCGCCGACCTCCAACGTCTGCACGCGTTCGGTGCCGTCCCTGGCCGAGCATCCACTGGCCACGCTCGTGGCGGCCGGCGTGCCGGTGACCATCAACTCCGACGACCCGCCGATGTTCGGCACCACCTTGAACCGGGAGTACCAGGTTGCGGCGGACCTGCTCGGTCTCGACGAGTCCGGGGTGGCCGGTCTGGCCCGAGCCGCCGTGCGGGCGTCGTTCGCCGACCGTCCCCTCATGACCGACGTGCTGGCCGAGATCGACGCCTACGCCTCACGTTCCCGCTGAGACTGACGTTCTGATCGCAACACGCCTGGCGTGTCTGGTCGAAACGTCAGGCTCAGCGGGAACCTACCCGGCAGCCGCGGCGGCCGGTTCCAGCGGCACGCGCACGAGCAGCACGCCGTGCTGCACCTGCGCGCGGATCTCGTGACCCTCGCCGACGGCGTCGCCGTCGAGCTGCATCGGTATGTCCTTCTCGGCCTTGATGACGACGGTCTTCCCGGTGAGACGGTCGAGCCTGTCGTTGGTGCGCTTCTGCCGCCCGAGCACACGCACGATGATGGCCAGCCAGCCGATGAACCGCTTGGGAGCGATCACCACGACGTCGAGGAGCCCGTCGTCGATCTCGGCATCGGGCAGCAACGGGATGCCGGCCTGCAGGAACCCGACGTTGCCGACCACGACGGTGCGGGCCCGAAACTTCTTGAATTCGCCGCCGTCGACGGAGATCTGCACCCGCATCGCGGGGTATCGGGCGGCCTTGAGGCCAGACACGAAGTAGGCGAGCCACCCGACCTTCTCCTTGAGCTGGTCGTTGACGCCGGTCATGATCGCGGCGTCCATGCCGAGCCCGGCCATGACCAGGAAGTTGGTGTCGATGCCCGAATCGGTGCTGAACGTCGCCAGGTCGATGGCCTTGTCCTGGCCCGTGAGGGCGACGTCGAGCGCGTCGCGCGCATTCAACGGGATGCTGAGATTGCGAGCCAGGAGATTCCCGGTGCCGTGCGGAAGGATCCCGACGGCCACGCCGGTCAGGGCGGCCTCCTCGCACACTGCGCGTACTGTGCCGTCGCCGCCGGCGGCGATGATGAGGTCGACCTCCTCGCGCAGGGCCTGCGCGGCCTGACCGCGCCCGGGATCCTTGATCGACGTCTCGAACCAGAGCGGTTCGTTCCACCCGGCGGCAGCGGCCACGGTGGTGACGCGGCTCTTGAACAGTGCCAGGTCGCCGACCTTGATCGGGTTGACGATCACCGCCATCCGCTTGTTGCCGCTGCCGGTGGTCATGGCGAGCTCGTGGGGCATGCGCACCGCATCGGACACGAGGAGCACCCACAGGGTCAGTGTCACGCCGGTTCCGAACAGCAGCCCGGCAACGACATCGGACGACCAGTGGACCCCGAGCAGGACCCGACTGGCCGCGACCATGAGCCCAAGCAGCACGAAGACGGCGATCAGCAGCCGCCGGCGCCAGCCCCGACCCGTGAGCACGATCGTGACCAGGATCGCGACGGTGAAGAACATCGCAGCACCCGCAGCGTGCCCGCTCGGGAACGAGTACCCGCCGATCCCGTGCAGGGGCACGTCGTTGGTGGGGCGGGCACGCTGGAAGGCCAGCTTGACCAGCGCGTTGCCGCCCAGTGCGGCCACGCCGCTGGCGATGATCCAGATGACGATGCGGCTCTCGCGCTGCCACGCCGCGTAGAGCAGGATCACGAGCAGCCCGATGATGCAGCCGAACGTGCCGAACGCGATGGCGAACAGATCGAGCAGGTCCACGAAGCGGGGCCGGGTCGCGCTGAAGTCGTACGCCCGCTGCCCGAGACCTTCGTCCAGCGGCCCGACCGGCCACCACCCCGTGGTCGCGAACACGGCCACCAGGGCGAAGGCCGCGTAGATGGAGACGATCGTGATGATCAGGATGCGCGGTCGCGCGGGGGTGGCGCGGCGCAGATCGAACGACACGCGGTGCTCCTCATCGGTCCGTCGCTGCCAGGGGTCGGCTCAGCCTAGTGGACGGCGGCGCCCCGCTCCGGTCGGGCGATAGGCTGGCGCCGTGATCGACCCCCGCATGTTGAGAGACGACCCCGACGCCATCCGCACCGCTCAGCGTCGTCGCGGAGCCTCGGTGGAGATCGTCGACCAGCTGGTCGACGCCGACGAGCAGCGGCGGTCCTCGATCGCCACTTTCGAGGCGGTGCGTTCGGAGCAGAAGAAGCTCGGAGCCCTGATCCCGAAGGCGCAGGGTGAGGACAAGCAGGCGCTGCTCGCCCAGACCAAGCAGCTCAGCATCCGCGTCAAGCAGGCCGAAGCCGATCAGGTCGCTGCCGCCACCGCATTCGACGAGCTCATCAAGCAGCTGCCGAATCTCGCCTCTCCCGAAGCCCCCGAGGGTGGCGAGGAGGACTTCGTGGTCCTCGACACCGTGGGCTCCCCCCGCGACTTCACCGCCGAGGGCTTCGAGCCGCGCGACCACCTCGAGCTCGGCGAGATGCTCGGTGCGATCGACACCGAGCGGGGTGCCAAGGTCAGCGGGGCGCGCTTCTACTACCTCACCGGCGTGGGCGCCCAGCTCGAGCTCGCGCTGACCCAGCTGGCCATGGGCAAGGCCGCCGAGTGGGGCTTCATCCCGATGATCCCGCCGGCCCTGGTCAAGCCGCGCGCCATGGAGGGCACCGGTTACCTCGGCCAGGGTGGAGCCGAGGACGTCTACTACCTGGAGAAGGACGACCTGTACCTGGTCGGCACCTCCGAGGTGCCACTGGCTGCCTACCACTCCGAGGAGATCCTCGAGCAGGACTCGCTGCCGCGCCGCTACGCCGCGTTCAGCCCGTGCTTTCGCCGTGAAGCCGGTTCGTACGGCAAGGACACCCGCGGCATCTTCCGGGTGCACTGGTTCGACAAGGTGGAGATGTTCGTCTACACGACGATCGAGGACGCCCCGGCCGAGCACGAGCGAATCCTCGGCTGGGAGCGGGCCTGGCTCGACCTGCTCGAGCTGCCGTACCGCGTCATCGATGTCGCCACCGGCGATCTTGGCCTGTCGGCAGTCCGCAAGTTCGACTGCGAGGCGTGGATCCCCAGCCAGGGCCGGTACCGAGAGGTCTCCTCGGCGTCCAACACCACCGAGTTCCAGGCGCGCCGTCTCGACACCCGCGTGCGCCGCACCGCTGCCGACGGCATGAGCAGCATCACCCCGGCGGCCACGCTCAACGGCACGCTGTGCGCCATGACCCGAACGATCATCGCCCTGCTGGAGAACGGTCAGCAGGCCGACGGATCGATTCGGCTGCCTGCTGCGCTGCACCCCCTGCTCGGCGAGGTCCTGAGGCCGCGCGCGTGACGAGCGTGGGTTGGCGCCCGCGCCTGATCGCGCTCGACGTCGACGGCACGATGGTCGACTACGACAATCAGATGAGCCCAGCCGTTCGCGCAGCGGTGCTGGCGATGCACGCCGCCGGGGTCGAGGTCGTCATCAGCACCGGGCGTGCCGTGCCCGGAGTGCTGAACACCGTGGAGAAGCTGGATCTGGACGGCTACGCGATCGCCAGCAACGGTGCGCTGGTGATCGCGCACCGACCGGTCGAGATCCTGCACTCGGTCACCTTCGACGCGTCCGAGGCGGTGCGCCGCCTCATCGAGCAGGTGCCGGACGCGCTGGTGGCGGTCGAGGACGCCGGCGTCGGCTACCGGGTCAGCCAGCCATTCCCCGACGGGGAGATCAACGGCACGATGCGCGTGCAGACCATCGACGAGCTCGTCGCCGAGCCGGTCACCCGCGTGGTCATCCGGGCGCCGGAACGCAGTGTCGAGGAGTTCCACCGCCTCGTCGCCGATCTCGGCCTCGGCGACACGAACTACTACATCGGCTACACCGCATGGCTGGACATCGCACCCGAGGGGGTGTCGAAGGCGTCCGGCCTCGAGGTGCTGACCGAGCGCCTAGGGATCGACCGTTCCGACGTGCTTGCGGTCGGCGATGGCAACAACGACATCGAGATGCTCCGCTGGGCCGGTCGCGGGGTGGCGATGGGCCAGGCTCCTGAGACGGTCAAGGCGGTCGCCGACGCGATCACCGGATCGATCGACGAGGACGGCCTCGTCAGCGAGCTCCAGCGCTACCTGTAGCCGGCGCCATCGGTCCCAGCGGTGATCCGGTTCAGGCGAAGCGGCTGGTCTCGAGCCGGTCGAAGCAGTCCAGGACCGCGTCCACGCTGGGGGCCGTGCTCGTGGCCGGTTCGATCGGACGTGACAGGGCAGCCTCCTCGCGGGCGCGCCGCAGATGACGCTTGATCGTCGACGTCGAGCAGCCGATCCGATCCGCGAGCTGCAGGCAGGTGTCCTTGGGATAGGCCTGGCGCAGCGAGATGACCGCGTCCTGGCTGACCGGGCCGCCGCCCACGTTCTGCACGCCCATCGCGGCGGGCGTCATGTCCACCTCGATGCCGAGCTCGCGGCGGATGCGCCGACGATCCCGCTCGGTGGTGCACGCGACGAATCCGGACACGTCGACCTCGACCACGGCGCGGTAGAGGCAGTCGACCAGCAGCGGGCAGCCGGCGCACTGACGGTGCACCTCGGCCTGTCGCGCAGTGAACTGCGCCCACTCGTTCGCGCTCAGGTCGCGTCGCGACGGCGGATGGTGCAGCGTCTCGTGGTGGTACACCTCCGGCGCATTCGCGCACGGCGGCAGAATCGTGTCGGCCACGATGGTCATGGGTCCCTCTTCCCGTCACATCGCCGCCAATGCTAGAGGTACATGCCCCCCGACGAAGGCGTTTCCGGTGAAGTAGTCGAATCGACACCATTGGCGTCGTTTGACCCCGGTAGTGCCAGCCGCATGTTCTGGAACTGCTGCTGCGCCTGCACCTGCTGGGCGTACATGGCGGCCTGTATTCCGTGGAAGAGCCCTTCCAGCCAGCCGACGAGCTGGGCCTGGGCCACGCGCAGCTCAGACTCCGAGGGCGAGTCGCTCTCGAAGGGCAGGCTCAGCCGCTCCAGCTCGTCGACCAGCTCAGGGGCCAGGCCGTCCTGGAGCTCCTTGACCGACTGCACGTAGATGTCGCGAAGACGGGCCCGACCGGCGTCGTCCAGGGGCGCGGCCTTCACCTCCTCGAGCAGCTGACGCACCATGCTGCCGATGCGCATCACCTTGGCCGGTTGCTCGACCAGGTCGCCCAGCGAGGTCGCCGCAGGCCCGGCTCCTACGGCGAGCGGCTTGCCGTCGGGTCCGATGACCTGCGGTGCGTCGGTCTCGTCGGTCGAGGGTTCGTTCGAGGACGTCATGGTGCCAGCCTAACGAGACCTCAGAGAGTCAGCAGCACCTTGCCGGAGTGGCTGGACTCCTCCAGCACCTGGTGGGCGTCACGCACCTGCTCCAGCGGGTAGGTGGCGTGCACGATCGAGCGCACGGACTGCTCGGCGACCAGCGGCCAGACCTGCGCCACCATGGCCGAGACGATCGCCGCCTTCTCCGCCGACGGTCGCGATCGCAACGAGGTGGCCATGACCGCAGCCCGCTTCATCAGCAGGGCACCCAGGTCGAGCTCGCCCTTGGCGCCGCCCTGCAGGCCGATGACGACCAGACGGCCGGCCGGCGCCAGGGCGGAGATGTTGGACTGCAGGTACTTCGCGCCGATGATGTCGAGGATGACGTCGGCGGCCATGTCGCGCTCGCGCATCACCTCCACGAAGTCCTCGGTGCGGTAGTTGACCACCAGGTCGGCGCCCAGCTCGCGGCAGAAGTCGGCCTTCTCCGGGGTGCCCACGGTGGTGACCACAGTGGCTCCGAACGCCTTGCACAGCTGGATACCCATGGTGCCGATGCCGCTGGAGCCTCCGTGCAGCAGCACGGTCTCACCGTGCTTCAGCTTGCCCATCATGAAGACGTTCGACCACACGGTCGAGGCGACCTCCATCAGGGCGCCGGCCTCCACCAGGCTCACCCCACGGGGCACGGTGGCCACCTGGCCGGCAGGTACGACGACGTACTCGGCGTAGCCTCCGCCGCTGAGCAGGGCGCACACCTGCGTGCCGGCCGGGAAGTCGGTGACCCCGTCGCCGACGGCAGCGATCTCACCGGAGCACTCCAGCCCCAGCACGTCGGTGGCGCCCGCAGGCGGATTGTAGAAACCCTGCCTCTGCAGCAGATCGGCGCGATTGACACCGGCAGCCGCGATCTTGATGAGGACCTCGCCGGGTCCGGGTTCTGGTACTGGACGGTCGACGACCTCGAGGGCCTCGACTCCGCCGGGACTCCCGACGACGACGGCACGCATGGGGTCCACGCTAGCGTGCGCCGGTCTCCGGCCCTCAGGCGTGTCGCCGTGGCAGCCGGGCACCTGCCAAGATGGAAATATGCGTGTCGCGGTGGTCCAGCTCGTCTCGACGTTGGATTCGGTGACCAATCGTCACCGGATCGCCGAACGATTGGAAGCCCTGCCCGGCGACGTCGATCTCGTGGTCCTGCCCGAGGCCGCCATGCACGACTTCGGTGAGCCGGGCCACGATCTGGCGGACATCGCCGAATCGCTGGACGGTCCGTTCGCCACGATGCTCGCTGAGCACGCGCGCCGACTCCGCGCCACGATCATCGCCGGAATGTTCGAGCGCACGGACGCACTGCCCTTCAACACGCTGGTGGTGCTGGGCCCGGACGGGGCGCTGCACGGGTCGTACCGCAAGATCCACCTGTACGACTCGTTCGGCTACCGGGAGTCCGATCGGTTGGCACCGGGCGAGGTCGCCCCCACCGTGCTGGACGTCGCGGGACTGCGCATCGGCCTGATGACCTGCTACGACCTGCGATTTCCCGAGATGGGCCGGGCGCTCGTCGACGCCGGCGCCGAGGTGCTGGTGGCCCCGGCGGCCTGGGTGGCCGGCGAGCACAAGCTGCACCACTGGCGGTCGCTGCTGACCGCCCGCGCGATCGAGAACGTCGTGTTCGTGCTGGCGTCGGCCCAGGGCGGCGAGCGGTACACCGGGCACTCGATGGCCCTTGACCCGATGGGCCTGGTGCTCGGTGAGGCCGGCGACGCAGACGAGACCGTGGTCGTGGAGATCGACCGCGACGAGATCGGGGCCGTGCGCGAGGTCAACCCCTCGCTGAGCAATCGCCGGATGCCGTGATGGCCACTCGACAGGCCGGCCGCCGGCGGATGGACTCCTCGGTACCGGAGGACTACGAGGTTCCCACCCGGGTCCCGCGGCTCTCCTCGCCCCGGGTGGCGTCGGCGTTGATGTCCTCGGCCGTCGTGCTGTGGCTCGTCGGGCTCCTCGGGGCAGGGACCGCCGTGGTCGCCGTGGGGGTGCCGGAGTGGATCCAACGACCGTCCGCGGCACTGCTGATGGTGGTCTTCATGCTCGCGCTGGTGCACCGCGGTGGCGGGCACATGCGCCTCTGGGTCCCCGCCACGGTGCTGCTGGGCATCTTCACCGTCGTGACCGAGAACAACGCGTTGCTCGCCTCCTCGGCCGTGCTGACCGGTGTGACGGCCGCGGTCTGGGCGGTGCTCGTCACCCGTCCGGCCAGCGGGTTGGTGCGGGCGGTCGTGGAGTACCTGATCGCCATCGTCGTCGCACTCAGCGGCACCGTCGCGGTCGCGGCTTGGAACGCGCCGGTCAACTACCAGCGATTCAACCTGATCGTGCTGGGCGCTGCGCTCGCGCTCGCGATCACGCTGGTGTGGGGCCTCGGCGCCGGACTGCACGGCATGGGCCGGCAGAACTTCTCGATCCTCGTGGGCGTGGCCGTGGTGTTGGTGCTGGTGCTGACCTACAGCAGCTTCGTGCGAACCCACGGCTCGGAGACGCTGCTGGACGCGTTCACGAGCTCGGTCAGCTGGCTGCGCGAGAACTTCGGCGGTGTTCCCCGGCCGGTCGAGGTGCTGTTGGGATTCCCGGCTCTGATCGTCGGGGTGTCCGTGCGCTCGCAGCGGCGTGAGGGCTGGTGGATCCTGGTGTTCGCCGTCATCGGTACCGCAGTGCTGACGACGTCGCTGGTGACGCCGGGCGCATTCCCGTCCTACATCGCACTGTCGACGCTGTACTCCGTGGTGATCGGACT
>JBBSRN010000042.1:0-13708 GCA_038242985.1 Propionibacteriales bacterium
CTCCGGCCCCGGCTCGGTCACCGGCCCAGCGAGATGTCCGGGGGACAGCAGCAGCGGGTGGCCTGCGCCCGGGCCCTGGTGAGCCGCCCGGCGATCGTCTTCGCCGACGAGCCGACCGGAAACCTGGACTCGACGAGCTCGGCGGAGGTCCTCGCGTTCCTGCGCCGCAGCGTCGATGAGTTCGGGCAGACGATCGTGATGGTCACGCACGATCCCGTGGCAGCCTCGTACACCGATCGCATCGTGTTCCTGGCGGACGGGAAGGTCGTCGACGAGCTGCTCGACCCGGACCGGGACTCGATCCTGGAGCGCATGGGGCGCCTGCAGGACGTCGCGGCGTCGCCGAAGGCGGACTGAGCCGTGCTGCGTCTGACCTGGCGCAACCTGTTGGCGCGCAAGGCGCGGTTGTTCATGAGCGCGCTCGCCATCGTGCTGGGCATCGGCTTCCTCGCTGGTGTGCTCACGTTCAGCAGCGGGCTGGCCGCGACGTTCGACGGCATCATCGAGGGCTCGACGCCGGACGGAGTCGCCCGGCCGGCCGGAACGGCGTCCTTCGACGCCGAGGGGGCCGGGAACGACCAGACCTTGTCACCGGGCGACGTGCAGAAGCTGGATGCGCTGCCGGAGGTGGCGCAGGCCGACGGCAGCGTCGACGGACTGGGTCTGTACGTCCTGGACACCGACGACAAGCTCGTCGGGACCGGTGGCGCGCCGACGCTGGCGTTCAACTACACCGACACACCGAACCTGAACGACCAGCCGACCCTGACCCTGGACGGCGGCCGCTGGCCGGCCGCAGACGACGAGATCGCCCTCAGCACGGCATCGGCCAAGAATGCCGGGTACCGCCTCGGCGACCTGGTCACGGTGATCCCACCGACCGCAGCGCAGGGCGGCGGACCCCTCACCCAGAAGGTGAAGCTCGTCGGCCTGGCCGGCTTCAACGGCGGCGGCGGGACGGCTGGCAGCACGCTGGTCATCTTCGACACCCACGGCGCCCCGACGATCTTCCTCGACGGGGCCGACGCCTTCACCTCGGTCAGCCTCACTGCGGCTGACGGCGTGTCGCAGCGCCAGCTCGCCACGGCTGCCGACGCGGTGCTGCCGGACGGCTTCACCGCCGTCACCGGGGACAAGGTGGCGAAGGAGTCGCAGACCGCGATCGGGGAGTTCCTCGGCTTCATCAACATCTTCCTCGGCACCTTCGCGGTGATCGCGGTCATCGTGGGCGGCTTCATCATCGCCAACACGTTCTCCATCCTCGTCGCCCAACGGGTGCGCGAGCTGGCGCTGCTGCGGGCGCTGGGGGCCAGCCGCCGCCAGGTGCGACGATCCGTCCTGGTCGAGGCGTTCGTGATGGCCGTGCTGGGCTCGGCCGCAGGGCTCCTGGTCGGTCTGGGCCTGGCGAGGGGACTGGCTGCCCTCTTCGGCACGTTCGGCCTGGACATCAACGCCTCGGTGCTCAACCTGACACCGAGCACGGTCGCCACGGCCCTGGTCGTGGGCATCGGGGTCACCCTGGTGTCGGCCTACCTGCCGGCGAGGCGGGCGGCGACGGTCGCGCCGGTGGCCGCGATGCGCGATGACGTGTCGATGAGCGATCAGAGCCTCAGGCGACGCACCGTCATCGGTACCGTCCTGCTGGTCATCGGGGCCGTGGTGGCCGGCGCCGGTGTCGTCGGTGCACCGGGCAACGACGCGGTCTACATCGGGATCGGTGCAGTGATCTGGGTGCTGACCGTGGCGGCGATCAGCGCGGTCCTCGGTCGGCCGGTCCTGGTGGCGTGCCGCAGCCTGTTCACGAAGCTGTTCGGCACCACCGGTCGTCTGGCCGGCGACAACGCGATCCGTAACCCCCGGCGCACCGGTGCCACCGCGTCGGCCCTGATGATCGGGCTCGCCCTGGTCTCGGCGGTCGGCGTGCTCGCCTCCTCGCTGAGCGCCTCGACCAGCAAGCTGGTCGACGACCAGTTCGCCGCTGACTTCCTGGTGCAGTCCCCGTCCTTCGGCAGCTTCCCGGTCGCGCTGGGCGACCAGATGGCCAAGGTCGACGGGGTCGGAGTGGTCTCGAGGCAGCAGGCGGTCTCGGCCGTCATCGACGATGACCAGGACTCATCCTTCGTGGTGGCGACCGATCCGGCGGCCACCGACGTCTACGACCTCCAGATGACGGCCGGCACGGCGCGGATCGGCGGCGGGAGATCCATCGTCGACCAGGCGACCGCGAAGAAGTACGACCTCGCGGTGGGGTCGCCACTGACGCTGAGGTTCCCCGGCGGCAAGAGCGCACGGGTGGCGGTGTCCGGCATCTTCAAGGAGAGCCAGGTCGTGGGCCCGGTCAACATCGGCTTCGGGACGCTCGACGAGGTCGGCATCAAGCGGGTCGACAACGTGCTGAGCATCAACGCCCGACCGGGTGCGGACGTGGCGAAGGTCAAGACGCAGCTCGATCGGGTCGTCAAGGATCTGCCGATCGTCGCGGTGCAGGACAAGCAGCAGTTCGCCGACAGCGTCAACGCGCAGATCAACCAGCTGCTCTACCTCGTGTACGGGTTGCTGGCGCTGTCGGTGGTGATCGCGGTGATCGGCATCGTCAACACGCTCAGTCTCAGCGTCCTGGAACGGACCCGCGAGATCGGTCTGCTGCGTGCCATCGGGCTGTCGCGACGCCGGTTGCGACGCATGGTGACCTTGGAATCGGTCACCATCTCGCTCATGGGCGCTGTCCTCGGCCTGGTGCTGGGCCTGATCATCGGCGTCCTGCTTCAGCGTTCGTTGAAGGACGACCTGACCGAGCTGGGCGTCCCGTTGACCAGCCTGGCGGTGTTCCTGGTGATCTCGGTGGCGTTCGGCGTGCTGGCAGCGATCGTGCCGGCTGCCCGCGCGTCACGGATGAAGGTGCTGGACGCGATCGCCACGGAGTGAAGCGACCTGGGGGCTGGGAGTGAAGCGACCTGGGGGCTGGGAGTGAAGCGACCTGGGGGCTGGGAGTGAAGCGACCTGGGGGCTGGGGGTGACCGATCCCCGTGCGCAGCCGGTAGCATCGAGGCGTGGCATTCTTCGGGCGAGGCACGCAGACGGTGGTCGACGAGCGCACGGACATGCGCACCGAAGAAGGTGACCAGGAACGCTTCTCGCACTACGTGCCCAAGGAGAAGCTCACCGAGGCCATGGTCATGGGAACCCCGGTCGTCGCGCTGTGCGGCAAGATCTGGACTCCCAGCCGCGATCCGCAGCGATTCCCGGTCTGCCCGGAGTGCAAGGACATCTGGGACAACATGAACCCCGGCGACGACGATGGGGACTCCTCGGGTGACGCGTAGCCGGAATCTCGGGGGTCAACACCTCCGGGCCTGGCAGCGTGAGGCGTTCGACCTCTACCAGCGCACGCAACCGCGGGACTTCCTGACGGTGGCCACGCCCGGGGCGGGCAAGACCACCTTCGCCCTGACCATCGCCGCTGACCTGATGACGCGCGGTGTCATCGACCGTCTGGTCGTCGTGACGCCGACAGATCACCTCAAGACCCAGTGGGCCCTTGCGGCTGCCGGCATCGGTCTGCCGATCGACCCGGCGCTGGCGGTGCAGGGCAGCCTGGCCGCAGACTTCATCGGCTTCGCCGTCACCTACGCCGGGCTGGCGGTCGACCCCAACGCGTTCCACATCCGCATCGCCAGCCGTCGCACCATGGTCATCCTCGACGAGGTGCACCACGCAGGTGACGCGATGGCGTGGGGTGACGCGGTCGACGAGGCGTGCGACCCGGCCGTCCGGCGGGTGCTGCTGACCGGGACGCCGTTTCGGTCCGACGACAATCCGATCCCGTTCGTCCGCTACGGGCTGGGCGAGGGAGGCGTCATGGTCAGCGAGGCCGACTACTCCTACGGGTACGGGCCGGCCCTGCGTGACGGCGTCGTGCGTCCGGTGCTGTTCATGGCGTACTCCGGTGAGATGCAGTGGCGGACGCGGGCCGGCGACGAGGTCGCTGCGCGTCTTGGCCAGCCGCTGGACCGGGCGGCGACGGCGCAGGCGCTGCGTACCGCCCTCGACCCGGGCGGTGCGTGGATCCGCGCCGTGCTCACCTCGGCGCACACCCGGTTGATGGAGGTCCGGCGCGATGTTCCCGATGCCGGCGGCATGGTGATCGCCAGCGACCAGGACAGTGCCCGCGCCTATGGCCGTCTGCTGGCCGAGCTGACCGGTGAGGATCCGGTCGTGGTGCTGTCGGATGAGTCCGGCAGCAGCGCGCGGATCGCGGAGTACTCCGCCGGCATGACGCCGTGGATGGTGGCGGTGCGCATGGTCAGCGAGGGAGTCGACGTCCCGCGCCTCTCGGTGGGTGTCTACGCGACCACGACGGCGACCCCGCTGTACTTCGCCCAGGCCGTGGGCCGGTTCGTGCGCGCTCGCCGCAAGGGTGAGACCGCGTCGATCTTCGTCCCCAGCGTGCCGCGGCTGCTGGCGCTGGCATCGGACCTGGAGGTCGAGCGCGATCACGTCATCGGTCGCCCGATCAAGGACGAGGCCGATCTGTTCGCGGCCGAGGCCGAGATGCTCGTGGCGCAGTCCGAGGACGGCGTCTCGGACGCTCTCGAGGGCAAGTACGCGGCGCTCGGCAGCGACGCCTCCTTCGACCGGCTGGTCTACGACGGCGGAGAATTCGGCTACGACGGACTCACTGACAGCGATGGTGAGCTCGACTTCCTCGGCATCCCCGGTCTGCTCGAGCCCGATCAGGTGGCTGACCTGCTGCGTCAGTCGCGATCCAAGCGTGCCGGCACTGCGGCGAAGCGCCAGGATCCCGAGGCGGAGGCGGCGGCCCTGTTCGCCCGGCGTGATGACCTGCGGCGTGAGCTCCACGGGCTCGTGGGCGCGTGGCACCATCGCACCGGGCAGCCGCACGGCGTCACCCACTCGCAGCTGCGCAGGACGTGCGGTGGGCCCGCCGCGCCGCAGGCCTCGGCGGCCGAGCTGCAGCAGCGCATCGACCTGCTGCGCCAGTGGGCGCTGAAGGCGTCGGGCTGATGGGTACCGTGGCGCCATGACCATGGCCCTCCGGACGAAGATCTTCGCGCGACTGCTCTCCCGCGGCGAGACGAGCATCGAGGAGGTCACCGACCTCCCGGCTCATCGCGCCAAGCGGGCGAAGCTGCAACGCTCGCCGGTCGGCCGGTGGATCTTCGGCACCGTCCACCCGGGCGTGACGACCGAGCAGATCGAGGTTGCGGGATGCCGCACGATCGTGCACCGGCCACGGGCCGGGGTCGCGCCGCTGCCGTGCGTCGTCAACTTCCACGGCGGCGGCTGGGTGCAGGGCAACCCGGAGCAGTCGCAGTGGTTGGCCAGCCGGCTGGCCGCCCGCAATCGTTGTGTCGTCGTCTCGCCGGCGTACCGGCTCGCGCCCGAGCACGTGTTCCCGGCCGGCGTCGACGACGCCCGCGCGGTCGTGCAGTGGGTCGTCGAGCACGCCGACGAGCTCGGTGTCGATCCGGGACGGTTGGCCGTGATGGGCGACAGTGCGGGCGGCAATCTCGCGGCCGTCACCTGCCTCGACGCCCGTGACGCCGGTGGACCCGAGCTGCGTGCCCAGGTGCTGATCTACCCCGGCGTCGAGATGTACGACCGGTGGCCCTCCGAGGACGAGCACGCCGAGGCGGCGGTGCTGACCTCGGCCAACATGCGGGCCTTCTGCCGGTTGTACCTGGGCGAGGACTACGGCACCGAGGACCACCGCGCGTCGCCGGTCCGTGCGTCCTCGCACGCCGATCTTCCCGAGGCCTTCATCCTGACCGCGGAGATGGATCCGCTGAAGGACAACGGCACCCACTACAAGGACGCGCTCGAGGCAGCCGGGGTGTCCGTGCGCTTCGCGGAGTACCCGGGCGCCCTGCACGGATTCCTCAGTCTCCCCGGCGCGGTCCCCGTCGCTGGGCAGGCGCTCGACGACATCTGCGAATTCCTGCAGAAGACCCTCTGACCCCGCCGCCAGTCCCGCGCCGCCAGTCCCCGCGAGTGGCGCAGTTTGGCTGTTTTGCGACGAGAAATCGACATCTTTGCGCCACTCGACGCACACTTTGCGCCACTCGACGGCCCATGGAGCGAGTTGTTCAGCGTGGATCCTGACAGTTCGGCGTCACGATATGGTTGCGTGCATGCTTCGACGTCCGTTGGCGCGTCACCACTGGCAGCGCGAGATCGCGCGGCTGGATCCTGAGGCGGACTACGAGCAGATCTCCCGGATCGTCGCGCAGCGCGAGTTCCCGTGGGACTCCCAGCAGGCGCTGAGCTTCGCCTTGTTCCGCACCTATGCCGTCCCGACGATCGGACGACTGCTGCACGACACCGGCCAGTTCACCGGTGCGGCGCAGAAGCGCCACGACGACACCGCACTGATCCTCGAGGCCATCGCCGATCGCGGCATGGAATCTGACGAGGGGAGGTCCGCCGTGCGGCGCATGAACCAGATGCACGGTCATCACGACATCTCCAATGACGACATGCGATACGTCCTGTCCACGTTCGTCGTCTCGCCGGTCCGGTGGATCGAGCGCTACGGCTGGCGTCGAGGCACCGACGCCGAACGCCTCGCGGCGGTTCGCTATCACCAGCGCCTCGGGCACCTGATGGGCATCACGGACATTCCGGACACATACCCAGAATTCGCGGACCTGATGGACACGTATGAGCGTGAGACCTACGTGTTCGACAGCGACTCGCGCGCGGTGGCCGACTCGACCCTCGACCTGTTCGTCACGTTCTATCCACGTCCCCTGCGCCGGCTCATGCGCCGGTTCAGCGTCGCGTTGCTCGACGACCACCTGCGTGAGGCGCTCGGGTACGACCGGCCGCCGACCTGGCTGGTGCACCTGGCGCACGGTTCCCTGCGGGCCCGCGGCCGCGTCATCAGATTCATGCCGTCTCGTCGGCACCCGTCATTGATGCGAGACAGCGGCCGGATCCGCTCCTATCCCGGTGGTTTCATGATCGATCAGCTCGGCATCTTTGCCACCCAGACGCCGGGCGGAGCCTCGATCGATCCGGTCGAATGAGTGGTCACGGGACGGCCAGATCGACGATCGTGGAACAAGTGGCAGCCGTCCGCGGTTGGCTATGACATGACCAATACACCGACGAAGATCCTTTACACCGCCAAGGCCACCGTCCAGGGTGGACGCGAGGGCCACGCGAAGAGCGAAGACGGCATCCTCGACCTCAGCCTCACAGCGCCCAAGGAGACCGGCGGACCGGGAACCGGCACCAACCCCGAACAGCTGTTCGCCGTGGGCTACGGCGCGTGCTTCCAGGGCGCCCTGTCGATGGTCGCCAAGCAGGCTGGCGTCGACGCGTCGGAGTCGACCGTCGACATTGCCGTCGGATTCGGCCCCGAGGGCGATTCGTTCGCCGTCACCGCCGACATCACCGCCACCATCCCGGGCGTCGACGACGCGAAGGCGCAGGAGCTCGTCGAGGCAGCGCACCAGGTCTGCCCGTACTCCAAGGCGACCCGCGGCAACGTCCCGGTGACCGTCACCGGCAAGGGCGCCTGACGTCGATGCGTCTGTCCGTGCTGGACCTGGTTCCTGTCCGCACCGACCAGTCCAGCGGTGACGCCCTCGCGGCGACCGTACGGTTGGCCCAGACGGCCGATCGTGCCGGGCTGACCCGGTACTGGGTGGCGGAGCACCACAACATGCCCGCGGTCGCGGCGACGTCGCCGCCGGTGCTGCTGGCCATGCTCGGGGCACGGACAGAGCGCATCCGGCTGGGTTCTGGCGGCGTGATGCTGCCCAACCACGCCCCGTTGGCCGTCGCCGAGCAGTTCGCGCTGCTCGAGGCGGCCAACCCCGGTCGCATCGATCTGGGCATCGGGAGGGCGCCGGGCTCGGACCCGGTCACCTCGATGGCCCTGCGCGGCCCGGCCGGCCGCGGCGACACCGACGTCGAGAAGTTTCCGCAGTACCTCGACGACGTCGTCGCGCTGATGGGTGCTGACGGGGTCAGGGTCGACATCCCCCGACAGCGCTACGTGCTGAAGGCCACCCCGGCCGCCGCGAGCGTGCCGAGTCTGTGGCTGCTCGGGTCGTCGATGTACTCCGCCCACCTCGCCGCGGCCAAGGGCCTGCCGTACGTGTTCGCGCACCACTTCTCCGGTCAGGGCACCGCCGAGGCGCTTGCGACCTACCGTGCGGAGTTCCGGCCGAGCGATGTCGCGTCCGAGCCCACGACCTTCCTGACGGTCAACGCCTCCGTGGCCGACACCGCGGAGGAGGCTGCCGCGCTGATGCTGCCCAACCTGCACATGATGGCGCGGTTGCGCACGGGGCAGCCCCTGACGGCGCTGGATCTTGTCGAGGACGCGCAGGCGTTGGATGTCGATCCGGGTGTCCAGTCGATGGTCGACTCTGGCCTCGCGAAGTCAGTCGTGGGCACGGCGGCCCAGGCCGCACGGCAGATGCGCGAACTGGCCGAGCAGTTCGGGGTCGATGAGATCATGGTCAACCCGGTCGCGTCGGCCCGACGCGGCGCCGATCCGCGAACCGCTCCAGCCCGCGAGCGCACCCTGGAGCTCCTGGCCCAAGAACTCCTGTAGCTGTCGTTCCCGCTGAGATTGACGTTTCGACGCGACACGCCAGGGTGTCGAGGTCGGAACGTCAGTCTCAGCGGGAACTGGTGAACTCGATGCCGGCCCGGTCGAAGTCGTGGCGCACGCGGGTCAGGTTGTCCTCGGACACTGCGGCCACGAGATCGCTCAGCACCCGGACGCCGAAGCCCTCCTGGGCTGCGTCCAGCGCGGTGGCCCGCACGCAGTAGTCGGTCGCGATGCCGCACACGTCGACGTCGGTGATGCCGGCGCCGCGCAGCCAGTCGGCGAGGCCGGCGCCGTCCGCGGTGCTGCCCTCGAAACCTGAGTAGGCGGCCGCGTACTCGCCCTTGAAGAAGGTCGCGGCGAACAGATCGCTGGACAACGGCTCGTGCAGCAGCTCACCGGGGGTGCCGACGACGCAGTGGCGCGGCCACGAGTCGATGAAGTCGGGGGTCTCGCTGAAGTGCGAACCGGGATCGATGTGGTGATCGCGGGTCGCGACGACGGTCGAGTAGCTGCCGGTGGCGATCAGGTCGGCGACGCCGGTGGCCACACCGGCTCCGCCGGTCACGCCCAGCGAGCCGCCCTCGCAGAAGTCGTTCTGGACGTCGACGACGATCAGCGCGGTCGTGGGTTCAGCCATGGCTCCAGCGTCTCACGCTGATGCAGGCGGTCGCAGCGTCGGATGACCTGGCAGCATCAGCTGCGCGCGGGTTCACCCAGGCAGGAAGATGGTGTCGAGGACGGGGCCGCCGGGGGACAGCTGGGTGCCGGCGCCGGGCAGCTCGGCCACCGCTCGCCGGTGGCGCTCACGGGCCGTGGCGAGATCCTCGTGCTGCACGCGTTCGCCGCCCCTCACCAGCTCGACCAGCAGCTCGCGGTCGTCGTCGTCGCCAGACGGCGGGGCGCCGATGCCGATGACCTCGGCAGCCGCGAGCCCGCGCGTGAGCCGGCGAAGCGCGAACTTGCGCCCGCCGAGCGATGTCTTCGAGGTGCTCTTCTTGGCCACCGAGATCAGCTGCCCGGCGTCGTCCTCGCGGGCGACCAGCTTGTAGACGAACCCGCTGGTCGGGACACCCGACCCGGTCACCAACGACGTGCCCACCCCGTACCCGTCGACCGGTGCGGCGGCGAGCGCGGCGATGGCGTGCTCGTCCAGATCGCTGGTGACGATGATCCGCGTCCCGGTGGCGCCCAGCCCGTCCAGCTGCTCGCGCACCGAGTACGCCAACGAGACCAGGTCGCCGGAGTCGATGCGGACCGCGCCCAGGCCCGGACCGGTGATGTCGATCGCCGTGCGGATGGCCTCGGCGATGTCGTAGGTGTCGACCAGCAGCGTCGTGCCCCGCCCGAGCGACTCGACCTGGGCGGTGAACGCCTGGCGCTCGGTGTCGTGCAGCAGCATGAACGAGTGCGCGCTGGTGCCGGTGGTCGGCACGCCGTGGCGGCGTCCTGCCTCCAGGTTGGACGTGGCCTCGAAACCGACCAGGTGGGCGGCGCGCGCGGCGGCCACGGCCGCGGACTCATGCGTCCGGCGGGACCCCATCTCGATGCACGGTCGACCCCGCGCGGCGCCGATCATCCGCGCCCCGGCAGAGGCGATGGCCGAGTCGTGGTTGAGGATCGACAGCAGCAGGGTCTCCAGCAGCACGCCCTCGGCGAAGGTGGACTCCACCACCATGACGGGGGACTGCGGGAAGTACAGGTCGCCCTCCCCGTAGCCCCAGATCGAGCCACTGAACCGGTAGTCGGCCAGCCAGTCGAGCGTCGCTGCGTCCACGACATCGGCCGAGCGCAGCCAGTCCAGCTCGACGTCACCGAAGCGGAAGTCCCGCAGCGCGTCGAGCACCCGACCGGTGCCCGCGACGACGCCATATCGCCGTCCCCCGGTCAGCCGGCGCGAGAACAGCTCGAACACGCTGCGTCGGTGCGCCGTGCCGTCGGCCAGCGCCGCTTGCAGCATCGTCAGCTCATAGCGATCGGTCAGCAGGGCAGTTCCCGGTTCGGCCACGTCACCAGCCTAGGACCCGCGCGGGCCGGTGACCTGTTTCGCCTCTGCCGCACCCTGCGCAACAATGGTCTCGTGACGACCCCGACGCCCGTGGAGTTCGAGGAGACCGTGCTCGACGACCTCATCCAGCTGGAGGATCCGTGGGTCACGATCGTGTGGAACGACCCGGTGAACCTGATGTCGTACGTCGCCTACGTGTTTCGCAACTACTTCGGGTACACCGACGAGAAGTCCCACGAGCTGATGCTCGCGGTGCACCAGGAAGGTCGAGCCATCGTGTCCAGCGGAAGTCGCGAGCAGATGGAACGCCACGTCCAGGCGATGCACGAGTACGGACTCTGGGCGACCCTGGACAGGTCGGACGCGTGAAGCCGTTCCGTCGTCGGCGCCGTGGGGGCATCGTCGCCACGTTCGAGGCCGGTGAGGCCCAGCTGTTGGCCAACCTCGCTGGTCAGGTCATCGAGCTGCTGCGCGACCGCAATGCCGCGGGGGAGTCCGAGGACGATCCGCTGGCGGCCCAGCTGGGCCTCGGGGGATCGTCGCTCCCGCCGGAGGATCCGGTCCTGCGACGGCTGCTGCCCGACGCGTATCGCGACGACGAGCAGGAGGCCGGGGAGTTCCGGCGCTTCACCGAGCGCGGGTTGACCACGATCAAGGTCGACCATGCCGAGGCGCTGATCGGCTCGCTGGTCGACGGGGGCCTGGAGATCGGTGCGCTGATCGTCGCGGTCGACGACCCCAGCGAGGTCGAGGTCGAGCTCGATCCGTCCGCGGTGCAGTCGTGGCTGCGGTCGTTGACCGACATCCGGCTCTCGCTCGCGGTGCGGCTCGGCATCGACACCGACGAGGACGCGATGCTGGTCGGGGAGTCCGAGGACGAGGCGACGGCCGCGATGTCGGAGATCTACGACTGGTTGGGCTACGTCCAGGAGTCGTTGATCGCGACCCAGGACTGATCGACCGCCGCCGACGGCTGCACCGATCGGCGTCACCGGTCTCACCTGGTGGCGACGGCACAGCATCATCGGGTGCCTCGATAAACTGATCCGATGCTGACCATCGACCAGGAGACGCGCGACGCGATCATCGCGCACGCACGACAGGACCATCCTGACGAGGCCTGCGGCATCGTCGCCGGCCCGATCAGATCGGACCTGCCAGCCAGATTCATCCCCATGCTCAACGCCGCGATGTCGCCCACGTTCTACGAGTTCGACTCCGGTGACCTGCTGCGGCTCTACCGCGAGATGGACGACAACGACGAGGAACCGGTCGTGGTCTACCACTCGCACACCGCCACCGAGGCCTACCCGTCACGCACCGACATCGACCTCGCCGGCGAGCCGGGCGCCCACTACGTCCTGGTCTCGACCCGCGACGGCGCCGACGTCGAGGGTGCGGTCATGGACTTTCGCTCCTACCGGATCGTCGACGGTGTCGTCACCGAGGAAGAAGTCAGGGTCGTCGATGGTTATGCAGACGGCACGACGCCCAGCACCGCCCCGTCCAGCACCGCCCCCGAAGCGACGAAGAAGGCTGAATCCTGATGGCAGAGGTCCGCATCCCCACGATCTTGCGCACGTACACCGGCGGTGAGCGGGTCGTCCCGGCCACCGGCGCGACGGTGGCCGAGGTCATCGACGAGCTCGAGACCAACCACACCGGCATCAAGGAGCGCATCCTGGAGAACGACGAGGTGCGCCGGTTCGTGAACATCTACGTCAACGACGAGGACATCCGCTTCACCGGCGGGCTCGCCACCTCGGTCGCCGATGCGTCGACCGTGGTCATCCTCCCGGCTGTCGCCGGGGGAGCTGCCTGACGGTGCGATTCGACTCCCTCGTCGACTCGGTGGGCCAGACCCCGCTGGTGGGTCTGCCCACCCTGTCCCCGTCCCCGGACGTGCGCCTGTGGGCCAAGCTGGAGGACCAGAATCCGACCGGTTCGATCAAGGACCGGGCTGCGCTGGCCATGATCGAGCAGGCGGAGGCCACCGGACGGTTGAGACCCGGCGACACGATCCTCGAACCGACCAGCGGAAACACCGGCATCTCGTTGGCCATGGTCGCCCGCCAACGGGGCTACCAGCTGGTGTGCGTCATGCCGGAGAACACCTCCGTCGAGCGGCGCCAGCTGCTGGGCATGTGGGGCGCGGAGATCATCGACTCGCCCGCCGCGGGCGGCTCCAACGAGGCCGTCCGCGTCGCCAAGGCCGTCGCAGCGGAGCACCCGGACTGGGTCATGCTCTATCAGTACGGCAACCCGGCCAACGCCGACGCCCACTACCGGGGAACCGGCCCGGAGGTCCTCGCCGACCTGCCCGAGGTCACGCACTTCGTGGCGGGGCTCGGCACCACCGGCACCCTCATGGGGGTGGGCCGGTTCTTTCGCGAGCACAAGCCGCAGGTGCGCATCGTCGCCGCCGAGCCGCGCTACGGCGAGCTGGTCTACGGCCTGCGCAACCTGGAGGAGGGCTTCGTCCCCGAGCTGTACGACGAGTCGCTGATCGACGCCCGGTTCTCGGTCGGTCCACGTGATGCGGTCCGCCGGGTGCGTGAGCTGATCGACTCCGAGGGAATCTTCGCGGGCATCTCCACCGGCGCGATCGTGCACGCGGCGCTGGCGCAGGCGGCGAAGTGCGTCGAGGCCGGCGAGCGCGCAGACATCTGTTTCATCGTGTGCGACGGCGGCTGGAAGTACCTGTCGACCGGCGCGTACGAGGGCACCCTCGACGAGGCCGAGGACGCGCTCGAGGGCCAGCTCTGGGCGTAGCCTGACCCGCCCGCTGGGGGTGGCGGACCCCCCGCCGGGCACGTGGCAGTGCACGACACGCCGAGGCCGACTTCCTTCTGTGGGGGCGACCTGTCATGATTGAGGCAGTTGTTGTACGACGCTGGGCTGTTTGATTGAACGATGTTCCTGTTTGCAGGTGTTGAGTTTCTTCTCGCAGGTTGGATGTGTGTCGCGACCGCCGTACCGCGAAACACGCGGGCGGCTAAACCGCAAAAGAGGAGCAAGACATGGCAACAGGTACCGTGAAGTGGTTCAACGCCGACAAGGGCTTCGGCTTCATCGCCCCCGACGACGGCAGCGAGGACGTGTTCGCGCACTTC
>JBBSRN010000043.1:0-13423 GCA_038242985.1 Propionibacteriales bacterium
CTCACGAGTGCTCCGCACCGGTTGATCTCCGCCACCGAGGACCGATTGCACCAGCAGTACCGCGCCGAGGCGATGCCGGACTCGTACAAGCTGGTCCGCCAGCTGCGGGTCGAGGGCATCCCGACGGTCATCTCCGGCGCCGGCCCCTCGGTGCTGGCATTCGCGCAGGGTGTCTCCGATCGTGTCCCGGCGGGTTGGGTCGTGCACGAGCTCGAGGTGGAGCCGCGCGGGGTGACGGTGCTGGAACCGGGACGAGTCACCGTGGTGTGACGGACGTCGGGTGTTACAGTGAGATTGCCGGAGTTGAGAACCGTCTCCCTCGGCAGTGTCATGAAATCGCCCCGTCCTCGACGGGCAAGCCCATCCCATCGTGCTCGGATCATCCGGCACAGGCTCATGGCCCCACGCAAAGGACCACACGTGACTGAACCCACCACGACCGAAACTGCTGCCCCCGCCCCGAAGAAGTCATCCGGCGGCCTCGGCGGCAAGGTGCTCGCCGAGCTGCAGCAGATCGCCGCCGATCTTGGCATCAACGGCACGTCGATGCGCAAGGGCGCGTTGATCGACGCCATCAAGGTGGCTCGCGGCGACGCGCCAGCGGCGGCCAAGGCGCAGAGCGACGCGCCAGCGGCGGCCAAGGCGCAGAGCGACGCGCCGGCGGCGGCCAAGGCGCAGACAGCAGAGAAGCCTGCTGCTGAGAAGCCGGAGAAGGCCCCGAAGCAGGACAAGTCCGCAAAGGCCGATCAGCCGGCGAAGGCCGATCAGCCGGCGAAGGCCGATCAGCCGGCGAAGGCCGATCAGCCGGCGAAGGCCGATCAGTCGGCGAAGGCCGATCAGTCGGCGAAGGCAGAGAAGAAGACCCAGCCCGCCAAGTCCGACAAGAGTGCCGACGAGACGAAGGCCGGCGAGACGAAGACCGACGACACCCAGTCCGATGACCGGTCCGGTGGTGGCAGGGGCGGCGACAACAACCGCCAGAACAACAACGAGGGCGGCAACGGTGGCGGCCGCGGCGGCAACCGCAACCGCAACCGCCAGAACAACAACGACGGTGGCCGTCAGAGCGACCACGAGGGTGGCCGTCAGCAGAGCAACGAGGGTGGCCGTCAGGCCGACAACGACGGTGGTCGTCAGGGCAACCAGAACCAGGGCAACCAGAATCCGGGCAACCAGAATCCGGGCAACCAGAATCCGGGCAGCCAGAACCGGCCCCCCAGCGACGACGACGACGACCACGACGGCAGCGGCCGCCGGCGCAACCGTCGAGGACGCAACCGCAACACGCGCGGGATGGAGTCCGAGCCGACGTACAGCGAGGACGACGTGCTCGTGCCGGCTGCGGGCATCCTCGACATCCTGGACAACTACGCCTTCGTGCGCACCACGGGCTACCTGCCCAGCGAGAACGATGTGTACGTCTCGCTGTCCATGGTCCGCAAGTGGAATCTGCGCCGCGGCGACGCCGTCACCGGCCAGGTGCGTCAGCCCCGTGAGGGCGAGCGCAAGGAGAAGTTCAATCCGATGGTCAAGATCGAGACCGTCAACGGCATGAGCCTGGAGGAGTCCTCCACGCGCGTCGACTTCTCCAAGCTCACGCCGGTGTACCCGTCGGAGCGACTGCGTCTCGAGGGTGCCGCCGGCGGACCGACCGGACGGGTCATCGATCTGGTCTCGCCGATCGCCAAGGGCCAGCGTGGTCTGATCGTCTCCCCGCCGAAGGCCGGCAAGACGATGGTCATGCAGCAGATCGCCAACGCGATCACCGAGAACAATCCCGAGTGCCACCTGATGCTCGTTCTCGTCGACGAACGTCCCGAGGAGGTCACCGACTTCCAGCGCACCGTCAAGGGAGAGGTCATCGCGTCGACGTTCGACCGCCCCTCGACCGACCACACCACGGTCGCCGAGCTGGCGATCGAGCGGGCCAAGCGTCTGGTCGAGCTGGGCCACGACGTCGTGGTGCTGCTGGACGGCATCACCCGCCTGGGCCGTGCCTACAACCTGAACGCGCCGGGCTCGGGCCGGGTCATGGCAGGTGGCATCGATGCGTCGGCGCTGTATCCGCCGAAGAAGTTCTTCGGTGCTGCGCGCAACGTGGAGGACGGCGGCTCGCTGACGATCCTCGCGACGGCGCTGGTCGAGACCGGATCGCTGATGGACGACGTGATCTTCGAGGAGTTCAAGGGCACCGGCAACTGGGAGCTGCGCCTACGCCGCGATTTCGCGGACAAGCGGATCTTCCCAGCCGTCGACGTCGCCGCCTCCAGCACCCGGCGCGAGGAGGATCTGATGGGTGCGGACGAGCTGGCCGCTGTGTGGAAGCTGCGTCGCGCGGTGTCAGGGCTGGATGACCAGCAGGGCCTCGAGACCATCCTGGAACGGCTCGACAAGTCAGCCACCAACGCCGAGTTCCTGATGCAGGTGAATCAGACGACGCCCGCCGAGGGCGACCTCGTCTGACCCTCACCCCATGACGACGCATCGATGACAGCAGGATGGATCGCGGCGGCGGCAGAGGCCGTCGTGATCGTCCTGCTGCTCGTGACGTGGCAGGTCTCGGCAGCTCGGCGGCGTGCGCTGCAGCGGCGGGTGCACGAGCTCCAGCAAGGTCGGCGACAGCGTCGTTCGGTGCTCTCGCCCGAAGGCGCGGTCAAGGCGGTGTGGGAGACCGCGACCCTGGTCCGTGACAAGGGTGTCGGCGGAGCGTTCCGGTCCTCGATCAGCGAGATCGCCAACTGGGCCCAGGTGGAACGTCCGGACCTGGTCCGGCTTGCCGGTGTGGACGGCAGCGTGGCCATCGTGTTCTCCGACATCGAGGGCTCGACGTCCCTGAACGACCGGCTCGGCGACCAGGCCTTCGTGAAGGTGCTGTCCCAGCACAACCTGGTGGTCACCAGGCAGGTCGGCCGGTTCCACGGGCACGTGGTCAAGACCCAGGGCGACGGCTTCATGATCGCGTTCGCCGAGGCGGACCAAGCAGTTCGGTGTGCGGTCGAGATCGAGCGAGCGCTGGCCCGGCGCCGGGCCCGTCCGCGCCTCAGCGTGCGCATCGGCATCCACTCCGGGTCCGCGGTGCACCGCGACAACGACATCTTCGGGCGCAACGTCGCGTTTGCGGCGCGCGTCGCGGGGATGGCCGAGGGCGGTGAGATCCTCATCAGCGAGGACGTGGTGGACCAGGTCATCGACATCGACGAGCTCGACCTGATGCTCAACGAGTCGCGGCCGGTCGAGCTGCGCGGCCTGGCCGGCGAGCAGATCCTCACGACGGTCGACTGGGCCGGATAGATCCGTTTGGGATGGTCGGTGCTGGCGGCCGCCCCTACGATTGGCCCATGACGACGACTGCGCACGACTTCTCCGCGACGGCCATCGACGGTGCCGAGCGCCAGCTCGCCGACTTCCGGGGCAAGGTCCTGCTGGTGGTCAACACCGCGACCGCCTGCGGCTTCACGCCACAGCTCGAGGGCCTGGAGCAGATCTACCAGACCTACGTCGACCGCGGCCTCGTGGTGCTGGGCTTCCCGTGCGACCAGTTCGGCGGCCAGAATCCTGAGGACGCCGAAGGCACCGCCGCCTTCTGCACGAAGAACTACGGCGTGACGTTCCCGATGTTCTCCGAGATCGAGGTGAACGGCGACGGTGCCCACCCGCTGTACACGTGGCTGAAGGCCGAGAAGGGCGGAGTGGGACCCAGCAAGATCAAGTGGAACTTCACCAAGTTCTTGATCAACGCCGAGGGCGAGGTGGTCAAGCGGTACGGCTCGACCACCAAGCCGGAGAAGATCTCCCAGGACATCGAGAAGCTCCTGCCGGCCTAGCGGTCCGCGTCGCCCGGCGCCGACCGAGGAATATTCGAGCTCCCGATTTTGCTCTAGTACCTGACAACTGGCACCATTCATCCTTGGCTCTGGTTCACGGCTCGCACCAGCGACATCCGACCCAGCGCCGCCGAGAGGACATCATGCAGAAGAACATCCACCCGACCTACGTGGAGACCCAGGTCACGTGCACCTGCGGCAACAGCTTCACGACCCGCAGCACCTCCGACAAGGGCACCCTCCGCGCTGACGTCTGCTCGGCCTGCCACCCCTTCTACACCGGCAAGCAGAAGATCCTCGACACCGGTGGACGCGTGGCCCGCTTCGAGAAGCGGTACGCCAAGAAGACCTCCTAGCGACTCTCCGGCGCCGGCCTGACCCCACTGATCCAATGGGGCGGGCCGGCGTCGTCGTCTGCCACTGCCACCGACCGTCACCGCCACCGACCGTCACTGCCACCGACCACATCCAGGGAGCCGCACATGTTCGAAGCCGTCGAGACGCTCGTCGCCGAGCACGCCGAGCTCGAGCAGCGGATGGCCGATCCGGCCGTGCACTCAGACCAGGCGATGGCCAAGAAGATCGGGCAGCGGTACGCCGAGCTGTCCGCAGTGGTCCGGACGTACCGCGAGTGGCAGCAGTCGCTGGAGGACCTGGACGCCGCCCGCGAGCTGGAGATGACCGACGAGGTCACCGGGCTGGAGAAGCGCATTCCCGAGCTTGAGGAGCGTCTGCAGCACCTGCTCGTGCCACGCGATCCGGCTGACGGCAAGGACATCCTGCTGGAGATCAAGGGCGGCGAGGGTGGCGAGGAGTCAGCCCTGTTCGCCGGCGACCTGCAGCGCATGTACGCCCGCTATGCCGAGCAGCGCGGCTGGAAGGCCGAGATCCTCGATTCCAACGAATCCGCGCTCGGCGGCTTCAAGTCCGTCACGATGGCGGTCAAGGCGAAGACGACACCCGAACCCGGTGAGGCTCCGTTCGCCCTGCTGAAGTTCGAAGGTGGCGTCCACCGGGTGCAACGGGTGCCGGTGACGGAGTCGCAGGGTCGTATCCACACGTCCGCGGCCGGTGTCCTGGTGATGCCCGAGGTCGAGGACATCGACGTGGAGATCCACGACAACGACCTGCGCATCGACGTGTACCGATCCAGCGGGCCCGGCGGACAGAGCGTCAACACCACCGATTCGGCGGTGCGGATCACCCACCTGCCGACGGGCATCGTGGCCAGCTGCCAGAACGAGAAGAGCCAGCTGCAGAATCGCGAGCAGGCCATGCGGATCCTGCGGTCCCGTCTGTACGACGCGGCTCAGGCCGCTGCGGACGCCGAAGCCGCCGACGCCCGCAAGTCGCAGGTCCGCACCGTCGACCGGTCCGAGCGGGTGCGGACGTACAACTATGCGGAGAACCGGCTGTCCGACCACCGGACCGGATTCAAGGCCTACAACCTGGACCAGGTCATGGACGGCGCTCTAGGCGACGTCATCGCCTCCTTGGTCGAGGCTGACCTGGCCGAGCGACTCGATCAGATCGAGCGGCCGCAGGGATGACCGCAGGTGGCGGCCGGGTCCGCAGCCAGGCGGAGCGGCTGCTGGACAGCGCGATCGCCACGCTGGAGCAGGCCGGGGTCGGATCTCCGGTCGCGGATGCGGAGTGGCTGCTCAGCCACGTGCTGGACGTGCCACGTGCTCTGCTGCGCCGCGCCCGGATCGACGGAACGCAGAAGGTCGCCTACCTCGAGCTGATCGACGCGAGGGCCCGCCGGTTCCCCCTGCAGCACCTGACCGGCAGCGCGGCCTTCCGCTACGTCGACGTCGAGGTGGGTCCGGGAGTGTTCGTGCCTCGGCCGGAGACCGAGCTGCTGGCCGGGTGGGCGATCGAGCAGGCGAGCGCGGTGGTCGATCCGGTCGTCGTCGAGCTGTGCGCGGGGTCCGGCGCCGTCTCGTTGTCGATCGTGGACGAGGTCCCGCGCGCCAGGGTGCATGCGGTCGAGCTCGATCCGCCGGCGTTCGCGTGGGCCCAGCGCAACCTGCTCGGCACGGGGGTCGACCTGCATCTCGGTGACATGGCCGACGCCTTCTCTGACCTCGATGGCTCGGTCGATGTCGTGGTGGCCAATCCGCCCTACATCCCGCTGGAGGCGTGGGAGTCGGTCGCGCCCGAGGCGCGCGACCACGATCCGGCGCTCTCGCTGTGGTCCGGCGACGACGGACTGGATGCCATGCGCGTCGTGGAGAGGACCGCGTGGCGCCTGCTCAAGCCCGGGGGAGTCGTGGGCGTCGAGCACGCCGACGCGCAGGGCGAGTCCGCTCCGGCTGTCTTCTCAGCCCGCTGGGCCGGTGTCCGCGACCACCGCGATCTCGCCCAGCGGCCGCGCTACGTCACGGCGTGTCGGCCGGCCTGACGTCGATCACGACGGTCGAGGCGACCTTGTCGTGCAAGGCCTGCCGGCGCTCGTCCCACAGCGGCCAGAGACCGTCGAGCACGTTCACGTAGAGGATGCTGAGCAGGGCGAACACTCCGTACTGCATGCCAGCCCGCTTGGCGGCGGTGGCCCAGTCCAGCGGACCCTCCAGCGCCCATCGACGAACCCGGAGCCCCAGGATGCGCTTGCCCGGCGTCGTCGACCAGAGCCTGAGGAAGATCAGGTGGTAGGCGAAGACCAGCAGGTAGCTGATCGCGATGGCGGTGAGCAGCTGCCACCACAGCCCATCGAAGTAGTCGTGGAAGGAGCTCCCGGGCGGCAGCTCGCCGGTCTCCGGGTCGAGGGCGTCGAAGAAGTCGGTCATCGCGTGGATCGACGCCGCCGTCGCCCACACGGCCGGGGCGATGGTGAGCACGCTCGTGAACAGCGCGTCGAGCACGTAGCCCCCGACCCGCCGACCGTACGAGGCGACGACCGATCCGTCAGGGGTCGTCAGGGGCGCTGGGACCACGGCGGGCCTGGACGCTGCGCCCGGTGCCGCATGCTCGGTCCACCGGGCGCCGTCCCACCAGCGCAGAACGGCAGCATCGCGGGGTGATGCGGGATCGAGGTACCAGCCAGGAGGTGCAGAATCCATGCGTCCATGATGACGGTCTGCTGAGGCCGGCGCGCCGCGGACCACTAGAGTCACGCGACATGGGCGGCGAACTGGCGTTGATCGGCACCGCCATCGCCGTCGGCCTCGGAGCGGCGTTCGTGCCGGTGTTCATCAACGCCGAGGTCTACGTCGTCGCGGTCGGCGCGACCGTCGACAGCCGGCCCTTCCTGGTGCTGCTGATCCTCATCCACGTCATCGCGACCACGATCGGCAAGGCGATCGTGTTCCAGCTGGCCCGGCAGGGCACCCGCCGGATCCGCTCGGTCGAGCGGCGACCGCCGCGCAACCGGTTCGTCGCCTGGATCAGGCGGGTGGGCGACCGCCTCCTCGGCCTGCTCGACCGCCCCTACGCCGGTGGACTGACAGCCTTCGCCTCGTCGTTGACCGGTGTGCCCCCGTTGGCCATCGTGACCCTCCTGGCCGGAGCGTCCAAGCAGCCGGCGTGGTTGTTCCTGACGATGGTGTTCATCGGACGACTGATCCAGTTCCTCGCGATCGCGTTCCTGCTGAACCAGATCAGCGGGTTCTGAGCCCGCGGTCCGATCGGCCGGCCGCGCGGGGTCGTACGATGACCGGGTGCTCTTCGACTGCCGCGACGACGCCACCTTCGACGAGGGTCTCCTGGCGGCTCAGAACGCACTGGAGGACGGCGAGCTCGTGGTCCTGCCCACCGACACCGTCTACGGGGTGGCGGCCGACGCGTTCTCACCCCAGGCCGTCCAACGACTGCTCGATGCCAAGGGCCGCGACCGGCAGATGCCACCCCCGGTCCTGGTCGCTGCGCCGACGACGCTCGACGCGCTCGCGGTCGACATCCCGGGTTGGTTGAGGTCCGCCGTCGAACGGCTGTGGCCCGGGCCGCTGACCGTGATCTGTCACCAACAGCCTTCACTGACCTGGGACCTCGGCGAGACGCACAACACCGTCGCGGTCCGCATGCCCGACGACCCGGTGGCACTCGCGCTGATCAAGCAGACCGGACCGTTGGCGGTCAGCAGCGCCAACACCACCGGCGACGCGGCGGCCACCACGGTGCAGGAGGCGCAGGACATGCTGGGCGACTCCGTCGCGGTCTATCTCGATGGGGGACCGGCGTCCTCCGGACAGCCGTCCACGATCCTCGACGCCACCGGCAGCACTCCGCGCATCCTGCGCGCCGGGTCGATCGGCATCGACGTGCTGCACGAGTTCAACAACACGATCGAGGACGTGACGCGATGAGGGAGTACCTCGTCGTCGTGGGCATCGCCCTGGGAGTCACCTACCTTCTGGCCTCGATCGCGCGGGCGTCCGCACACCATCTCGGAGCAGTGGCGAGGGTCCGCGACCGCGACGTGCACGCGGTGCCCACCCCGTACTTCGGCGGCCCGGCGATGCTCGGCGGTCTGTTCGCGGCCTATCTGGCCGCCACCCACCTGCCGTTCCTCTCGCTGGCCGACGACGCGGTGTTCGGACCGGTGCGGGGGGTGCTGCTCGGCGGCACCGTCATCTGCCTCGTCGGCGTCATCGACGACCTCTATGAGCTGGATGCCCTGAGCAAGTTCGCCGGTCAGGTCCTCGCCAGCATCCTCGTGGTCACCCAGGGCGTGCAGTTCGTCTACCTGCCGCTGTACGGCAACTACCTCGGTCTGGACCGCGCGCAGGCCACGATCTTCACCGTCCTGCTGATCGTCGGCACGGCCAACGCCGTCAACTTCGTCGACGGGCTGGACGGACTGGCAGCCGGGATGGTGGGCATCGGCGCGGTCGCCTTCTTCGCCTACGCCTTCATCCTCGCGGTCGAGAACGGCGAGACCCGCGCCATCGCCGCAGCCGTGCTCACCGCGTCCCTCGCGGGGGCCTGTCTCGGCATCCTGCCGCACAACTTCTTCCCGGCCCGGATGTTCATCGGCGACTCCGGCTCGATGCTGATCGGATTCGTGCTGGCGTGCTCCTCGATCAGCCTGACCGGACAGTTCCCGGCCACGAGCCTGGCCCAGGGCATCGGTGGAGCCGAGGTGACGTTCCTGCCTGCCCTGCTGCCCCTGATCCTGCCGTTCACGATCCTGCTGGTGCCGTTCGCCGATCTCGCCCTCGCCGTCGTGCGTCGCACGCGGGCGGGCCGCTCGCCGTTCAGCCCCGACAAGATGCACATCCATCACCGACTGCTGGAGATCGGCCATTCACACCGTCGTGCCGTGCTGCTGATGTACGCCGCGGCCGGCCTGGTCGCCTTCGGCAGCGTCGTCATCAGCCTGTTCAGCGGATGGCAGTCGATCGTCGGATTCGGCGTGCTCGCGCTGCTGACCGCCGCCGCGGTGTTCGTGCTGCCCAAGCTGGATGAAAAGATCTGGTCATGAGGGCCCCATCGTGAGCACGCTGCGTCCGATCCTGCTGCCGGTGCTGGTCGTCGTGGCCGCGTGCGCGGTGGTCGCAGGAGTGGTCGTGGGCTGGGACGGTGTGCTCGGAGCGCTCCTCGGCGGAGTCGTCGTGGTGCTGTTCCTGGGCTCGACGCCGCTCGCGCTCAGTCCGCTCGTCAAGGCCAGCGCCACGCTCTCGCTGCCTGTCGCGCTCGGTTTCCTCACCAGCAAGGCCATCGCGATGCTGCTGGTCCTGGTGCTGCTGTTCGACGTCGCAGGTGCGGCGACGCACGTGGACTCCACCTGGTTCGGCGTCACCGCGATCATCGTCTCGGTGACGTGGACCCTGCTGCAGATCCGTGCGTTCCAGCGGGCTCGCGTACCCACGTACGACCTGAGTGACCAGGACTGAGATACCCCTGATAACGTCAGGACCGCGACGAGCCCCCGTCAGTCCCGGGGTCAGGCGAAGTCGCATGACAATGACGCTGGCCGTAAGCCTGACCGACTTCCCGTCGCAGGCGCCCACGCCATGACACGAAGGTGACCGAGTGACACTCGCCTTGACCGCGTTCGCTGCTTCGGCAGGGCCGCCGAGTCCTGGACCTGCGGACTTCGAGCTGCCGTCCGTCTTCGGCCTCGGTGGGCTCGCCGTCACCAAGCCCATGCTGCTGATCGTGTTGTCCGGCTTCCTCATCGTGGCGCTGTTCGTGGCGATGGCTCGTCCCGCGGCCGTCGTGCCCGGCCGGACGCAGTTCGCCGGTGAGCTCGTCTACGGATTCATCCGCAACAGCATCGCGCGCGACAACATCGGCTCCAAGGACGCCCAGCGATGGGTTCCGTACCTGTTCACCCTGTTCCTGTTCGTCCTGATCAACAACTTCTTCGGCGTCATCCCCTTCCTGCAGTTCCCCTCGATGTCGCGCATCGGCTTCGTCGTGGCGATCGCTGCCCTCTCGTGGATCCTCTACAACGGTGCGGGCATCGCCCGACACGGGCTGTTCGGCTACCTGAAGCACGAGACGGTCCCCAGCGGCGTCTCCGGGCCCATCCTGATCGCTCTGGTGCCGTTGGAGTTCCTGTCCAACATCGTGGTCCGTCCCATCACGTTGACGCTGCGTCTGTTCGCCACGATGTTCGCCGGCCACCTGCTGATCCTGCTGTTCTCGTTGGGTGCGGAGTACCTGCTGCTGCACTCGGAGAACGCTCTGGCCATCCCGGCCGGCGTCCTGTCGATCGTCCTGGCCATCGCGATCAGCTTCCTGGACATGCTGATCATGTTCCTGCAGGCCTACGTGTTCACCCTGCTGTCCGCGATGTACATCGGCGAAGCGCTCGCCGACGAGCACTGAGCCGCATCCAGAACCACAGCCGCATCCAGAACCACAGCCGCATCCAGAACCACAGCCGCACCTCAAACCACACAGCACCACACACGACGCCGTCCGGCGTCACAACGAAAGGAAATGCCGTGGGAGGCACAGCAAACATGATCGGTCTCGGCCTTGCCGCGATCGGCCCGGCCATCGGCGTCGGCTTGATCTTCGCCGCGTTCGTGACGGGCGTTGCTCGCCAGCCCGAGGCAGAGAGCAAGCTGCGCGGAATCGCGATCCTCGGATTCGTGCTCGCCGAGCAGTTCTTCATCATCTCGCTCGCGCTCGCGTTCGTCCTCAAGCAGAGCAACACCTGATTCCGATTCCTCGACAGAAGGCACACACATGATCGCGACACTCTTCGTGGCGGCCGAGAAGGGCGGCGAGGCAGAGATCAATCCTCTGATCCCGCACCTGTCCGAGGTCCTCGTCAGTCTCGTCGTCTTCGCGCTGGTCTTCTGGCTGGTGAAGAAGTTCGTCGTCCCGAGCTTCGAGAAGGCGTACGCAGACCGCACCGCTGCCATCGAAGGTGGCATCGAGGACGCACAGAAGACGCAGAAGGAAGCCGACGCAGCGCTGGAGAAGTACACCTCCCAGCTCGCCGAGGCGCGTCACGAGGCCTCGGCGATCCGCGAGGAGGCCAAGGAGCAGGGCGCGCAGATCGTTGCGGAGTCCCGGACCCAGGCCCAGGCCGAGGCCGAACGGATCCTCACCACGGCGCACGCCCAGGTCGAGGCCGAGCGGGCCCAGGTCATCGCGCAGCTGCGCGGCGAGGTCGGTTCGCTGGCCACGGACCTGGCCGGGCGCATCGTGGGTGAGTCCTTGGACGACGACGATCGCCAGAAGCGCACGGTCGAGCGGTTCATCGCCGAGCTCGAGGGGTCGGCCAACTGATGCAGCACCAGATGCGCGGCGTCTCGGCGAAGTCCCTCGCCGAGGTCCTCGCGGCGGTCGATGAGGTGTTGGAGCCGGGCGGCGAGCTGTCGTCCGAGCTCTTCGCCGCGGTCACCGCGATCGACGGCGCTCCGGCGCTGCGACGGGTCCTGACCGATCCGTCCACCGACGCCAAGGCCAAGCAGGGCCTGGTCAAGGATGTCTTCGGGCCGGCTCTCGGCGCAGACGCGGTGCACGTCATCGAATCGGCTGCCGCCGGTCGCTGGGCCTCGCCCCGTGACTTCACCGACGGGCTCGAGACCGCAGGCGTCACGGCGCAGGTCATCTCTGCCGACGCTGCCGGTGAGCTCGACGACCTGGAGACCGAGCTGTTCGAGATCGGCCGTGCGGTGCACGCCGACGACGAGCTGCGGTCCGTCATCGCCGATCGCACGATCGCGGCGAAGGCCAAGGCATCCCTGCTGACCGACGTGCTCAGCGACAAGGTCTCGGCCTCAGCCCTGGGGCTCGCGGTGCAGGCCGCCGCAGCGCGCAAGGGCTCCTTCGAGCGCACCCTCGTCGCGTTCGGCGACACCGCTGCGGCTCGTCGCAATCGGCTGCTGGCCGAGGTGCACGTGGCCTACGAGCTGGCCGACGCGGAGAAGCAGCGGCTCGCTGCAGCGCTCACCGCCAAGTACGGACGCGACGTCCACCTGAACATCATCGTCGACCCCTCGGTCGTCGGAGGCATCTCGGTCTCCGTCGGCGACGAGATCGTCGACGGCACCATGTCCACTCGCCTCGAGACTGCCCGCCGGCAGCTCGCAGGCTGAAGTCCCAAGAAGAAGGCAGACACCCATGGCCGAGCTCACGATCAGCCCCGATGACATCCGCGGCGCCCTGCAGAAGTTCGTCACCGAGTACCAGCCCGACGCCGCCTCCACCGAAGAGGTCGGCATCGTGGCAGAGGCCGGCGACGGCATCGCCCGCGTCGAGGGTCTCCCCTCCGCCATGGCCAACGAGCTGCTGGAGTTCGAGGACGGCACGCTCGGTCTTGCGTTGAACCTGGACGTCCGCGAGATCGGCGTCGTCGTCCTCGGCGACTTCTCCGGCATCGAGGAGGGCCAGCAGGTGCGTCGCACCGGCGAGGTCCTGTCGGTCCCCGTCGGCGACAACTACCTCGGCCGGGTCGTCGACCCGCTCGGGCACCCGATCGATGGCCTCGGCGAGATCCAGACGGACAAGCGTCGTGCCCTGGAGCTGCAGGCCCCGAACGTCATGGAGCGCAAGAGCGTGCACGAGCCGATGATGACCGGCTTGAAGTCGATCGACTCGCTCACCCCGATCGGTCGCGGCCAGCGTCAGCTGATCATCGGCGATCGCCAGACCGGCAAGACCGCCATCGCGATCGACACGATCATCAACCAGAAGGCCAACTGGGAATCTGGCGACGACAGCAAGCAGGTGCGGTGCATCTACGTCGCCATCGGCCAGAAGGGCTCGACCATCGCCGCGGTCCGCGGCGCTCTGGAGGAGGCCGGCGCCCTGGAGTACACGACCATCGTCGCGGCCCCCGCCTCTGACTCCGCCGGCTTCAAGTACCTCGCCCCGTACACCGGCTCGGCCATCGGCCAGGAGTGGATGTACGCCGGCAAGCACGTGCTCATCGTGTTCGACGACCTCTCCAAGCAGGCCGACGCCTACCGCGCGGTGTCGCTGCTGCTGCGTCGCCCGCCGGGCCGCGAGGCCTACCCCGGCGACGTGTTCTACCTGCACTCGCGGCTGCTGGAGCGGTGCGCCAAGCTCAGCGACGAGCTGGGTGCGGGCTCGATGACCGGTCTGCCGATCGTCGAGACCAAGGCCAACGACGTGTCGGCGTTCATCCCGACCAACGTCATCTCGATCACCGACGGCCAGATCTTCTTGCAGTC
>JBBSRN010000044.1:0-13393 GCA_038242985.1 Propionibacteriales bacterium
CCACAAGGTGGCCATCTCGGACGCGGCGCTGGTGGCCGCTGCGACGCTGTCCGATCGCTACATCCCCGGTCGGCAGCTGCCCGACAAGGCGATCGACCTCATCGACGAGGCGGGCAGCCGGTTGCGCATGGAGATCGACTCCAGCCCGGTCGAGATCGATGAGCTGCGCCGTGCCGTCGACCGGCTCCGCATGGAGGAGCTGCACCTCGCGAAGGAGAGCGACGACGCCAGTCGCGACCGGCTCGCCACGTTGCGCTCCGAGCTCGCCGACAAGCAGGAGACCCTGCGAGCCCTCGAGCAGCGGTGGGATGCGGAGAAGCAGACGCTCAACGCGGTCGGTGACATCAAGGAGCGCATCGATGAGGTGCGCGGTGCTGCGGAGCGGGCCCAGCGCGAGGGTGACCTCGAGACGGCGTCGCGCCTGAATTACGGGGAGATCCCGGCGATGGAGCGGCAGCTGGCCGACGCGCAGGCCGCGGAGGCCGCCCGCTCCGACGAGCCGCAGATGCTGCACGAGGAGGTGACCGCCGACGACATCGCCGAGGTGGTCGCCGCGTGGACCGGAATCCCGACCGGCCGCCTGCTGGAGGGCGAGACCGGCAAGCTGCTGCGGATGGAGGACGAGCTCGGCCGGCGACTGATCGGCCAGGCCCCCGCCGTGCAGGCCGTGTCCGATGCTGTGCGCCGCGCTCGCGCGGGTATTGCCGATCCCGATCGCCCGACCGGTTCGTTCCTGTTCCTCGGGCCCACCGGCGTCGGCAAGACCGAGCTGGCCAAGACGCTGGCGGAGTTCTTGTTCGACGACGAGCGCGCGATGATCCGCATCGACATGAGCGAGTACGGCGAGAAGCACAGCGTCAGTCGCCTCGTCGGGGCACCTCCGGGCTACGTCGGCTACGACGAGGGCGGACAGCTCACCGAGGCCGTGCGGCGACGTCCGTACTCCGTCGTGCTGCTCGACGAGGTCGAGAAGGCGCACCCCGAGGTGTTCGACATCCTGCTGCAGGTGCTGGACGACGGCCGCCTGACCGACGGCCAGGGCCGGACGGTCGACTTCCGCAACACGATCATCATCCTCACCTCCAACCTGGGCACCGGGCTCGAGGGTGAGGCGGTGATGGACGTCGTGCGGGCCGCCTTCAAGCCGGAGTTCCTCAACCGGCTCGACGAGATCGTCACCTTCGCTGCGCTCGACACCGACGCGCTGACGCACATCGTCGACCTGCAGCTGCTGTCGCTGGAACGCCGGCTGGAGGCGCGCCGCATCACGCTGGAGGTCAGCGAGGCGGCCAAGCAGTGGCTCGCCCTCACCGGCTGGGATCCCTTGTACGGGGCACGGCCGCTGCGCCGGCTGATCCAGCAGGCCATCGGCGATCGGCTCGCCAAGGCACTGCTGTCCGGCGAGGTGCGCGACGGGCAGGCCGTGGTCGTCGACCGGGCGGACGATCTCGACGGACTGACCGTGAGGGGATCGGAGCGCCGTGATGGGATGGGTGGGTGACCAGTCCCGCGCGTCCGCAGAAGGTCACGTCGGCCTGCCTGTTCGTGGGGGCGAGCAGCGCGTTGCTGCTGTTCTACGTGATCGGCTGGCTGACCTCCTGGAGCTCCCAGGAAATCCAGGGCGGGCTCTCTGACGGGCTCGCCGACGTCGACCTGGCGTCGGTGGGGCTGACCCCGCAGGCCGTCATCGACGCGCTGCGGATCGTGCTGATGGTGTCGGTCGTGCCGCTCGTCGCCGGGGTGGTGTTCGCGGTGTACGCGGCCCGGGGCCACCTGCAGGCCAGGATCATGCTCACCGGCATCGCCGGTCTGGCCGCACTGGCCTTCGTCCTGACCGGCGGGATCGTGGGGCTGCTGCCCGCCGCCTTCGCGGTGTTCGCCGTCGTCCAGCTGTGGAGCCGGGAGTCACGCGTCTGGTTCGCCACGGTCAACGGTCGCGAGGTGCCGGCAGCCTTGGTCGCACCGGTGCAGGCACCCGCACCCGTGCAGGCACCGGCCATGTCCGGGGCGCCCGCACCGGCCCCGGCCGGGGCACCGCCAGCACCTGCGCCGGCCACGGCGTACGGACCACCGTCCTCGGTGCGCACCCTGACGCTGGTCACGTCGATCGCGGCTGGCATCGCCACCGCCGGCAGCGCCGCCTACGTCGCGGTCTACCTGCTGGCGCGCGAGCCGTTGACCCGCGCGCAGCTCGATTCGCCGGTCCGGTCCGTGATGGACAGCACGGACACCGAGATCATCGACGCGATGCGGGTGGCCGCGGTCGTGTGCGGCATCACCGTCGTCCTCGGTCTGAGCGCCCTGACGGCCACCTGGCTGGTCTGGAAGCAGCGCGGCATCGGGCACTTCGCGCTGACCGTGCTGGCGGGCGTCACCGTCGTGATGGGCCTGTTCACGCTGGTGGGGCTGCCGTGGTCCGCCGCCGCGGTCTGGGTGGTCGTGCTGCTGAGACGGCGTGAATCGCGAGCGTGGACCGGGCAGGCCTGATCGGTCCACTTCGGTGTGCGGCGCGTCACGCGGCTACGCTGGGGGTATGTCGAAAAGCTCGTCCTCAGGACTCGTCCGACCGCACGTCGTCGTCGTGGGCGGCGGATTCGGGGGCATCGCCACCGTGCGCAAGCTTGCTCGCGCCGATGTCGACGTCACCTTGATCGACCGCCACACGTACAACACGTTCAGCCCTCTGCTGTACCAGGTGGCGACCGCCAGCCTCAATCCCGGTGACATCACCTGGTTCCTGCGCGCCATCCGCGCCAAGCAGGACAACGTGCGCTTCCTCAAGGGCAACGTCACCTCGATGGATCACGGCGCGAGGATCATCCACCTCGAGGGTGGCAACTCGGTCACGTACGACTACCTGGTCATCGGTGTCGGCGTCACGGCCAACTACTTCGGCGTCCCGGGCGCCGAGGAGTTCTCGATGCCGCTCTACCGGCGGTCGCAGGCGCTCGCGGTGCGCGACAAGATGTTCGCCAAGCTGGAGAACGCCGCAGTGAACGGTCACGAGCGCGACCTGCGCATCATCGTGGTGGGCGGTGGCGCCACCGGAGTCGAGACTGCCGGTGCGTTCGCGGAGCTGCGCAACAACGACATGCCCGTGACGTATCCGGAGCTGGACATCGATCGCGTGCACATCACGCTCGTGGAGATGACGCCGAACGTGCTCGGCCCCTTCCGCCCGAAGCTGCGCGAGTACGCCAAGAAGTCGCTGGAGAAGCGTGGCGTGGACCTGCGCCTCGAGACCGCCGTCAAGGAGGTCCGCCAGGACGGAGTGGTGGTCGAGAACGACGGCCACGAGGAGTTCCTCCCCGCGGGCATCGTCGTCTGGGCGTCAGGCGTCACGGTGCACTCGGTGGTGGGCGACTGGGACGTGCCCCAGGGTCGTGGTGGCCGCATCGAGACCGATTCGCAGTGCCAGGTGCGGGGTCTGGAGAACGTCTTCGCCATCGGCGACGTCGCGGTGGATCCGGACACCCCGTTGCCGCAGCTGGCCCAGCCCGCCATCCAGGGCGGCAAGCACGTCGGCAAGCTGATCAAGGCCGATCTGTCGAACGACCGCGCCGACGTGAAGGGGTTCAAGTACTTCGACAAGGGCACGATGGCCACGATCGGGCGCTCGTCGGCCGTGGCCGAGATCAAGTTCCTCCCGATGTTGACCGGCTTCCCGGCGTGGATCATCTGGGTGGCCCTGCACATCGTCACCCTGCTGAGCAACCGCAACCGGTTCTCCACCCTGATCAACCTGTCGGCCAAGTACCTGGCCGGCGGGAGCCACAACGCGATCGTCGGCGAGACGCCGGCGATCTCCGCGGTCAAGCCGCACCTGGTCGATGCCCGCCCGCCGCGCAAGGCGGCCAAGAAGTCCTCGGCTCGCAAGGCGGCGGCTGCCTCGGCCGAGGGTCGCGACGACTCGAAGCAGACCTGAGAGGCGCCGATCGTGCTCGCAGCGTTCGTGCGGGAGTTCTCGTCCGCCGACCCCGTGTCGGCGCTGTGCGTCGAGGACGTCGAGCCCACCGAGGCACCTGACGGCTGGGTGCGGGTCGATGTCCGTGCTGCCTCGTTGAACCGGCACGACCTGTTCACGCTGGAGGGTGTGGCGATGCCGGGCGACCGGTTGCCGATGATCCTCGGTTGCGATGCCGCAGGCGTCGACGAGCAGGGCCGCGACGTCGTGGTGCACGCGGTCGTCAACCATCCGGACTGGCGCGGGCCCGAGCTCGACGACCCCCGGATGAGCCTGCTGTCCGAGAAGTACCAGGGAACACTGGCCGAGCACGTCTGGGTCCCCCCACAGAACGTGCTGGCGCTGCCGGAGGGCTTCGACCACGTGCAGGCCGCGTGCCTGCCGACGGCATGGCTGACCGCCTTCCGCATGTTGTTCCGTGCCGGTGGGGTGACCCCTGGTCAGACCGTGCTCGTGCAGGGTGCCGCTGGCGGGGTGGCGACCGCGGCAATCCTGCTGGGTCGTGCTGCAGGCGTGCGGGTGTGGGTGACCAGTCGCAGCGAGAGCAAGCGCGCGTGGGCGGTCGATCTCGGCGCGGACGCCGCGTTCGAGACCGGGGCCCGTCTGCCGGAGCGGGTCGATGCCGTCATGGAGACGGTGGGCGCGCAGACCTGGGAGCACTCCCTGCGGAGCCTGCGCAAGAACGGCGTCATGGTCGTCTCGGGCGGGACGTCCGGCTACTTTGCGGCCACCGAGATCCCGCGGGTGTTCATGAACTACCTGCGCATCCACGGCTCCACCATGGGTTCGCGCGAGGACTTCGTCGATCTGATCCGCTTCGTGGAGCGCAACGACATCCGGCCGCCGGTGCATCGCACCTATCCGCTCAGCGATGCCCGCACGGCGTTCGCGGACCTCGCCGCCGGCGACGTCCGCGGCAAGCTCGTCCTCACCCCCTGACCTCCGCTCGCGAGTCACTGAGTTACCGCTGGGGAGTCACTGAGTTACCGCCGGGGAGCCACTTGGTGCGTGCGCGGTGGTGACTGAGCGACTCGCGGGGCGTGACGGAGTGACTCCCCAGGGGTGACGGAGTGACTCGCGAGGGTCAGAGGTGGGTGAGGACGTCGCGGGCCTCGAGCAGCGACGGGCCGTACCAGGTGAGCAGGCGGCCCGAGACCAGCGTCGTGGGCGCCGCCTCGAAGGCCTCCGGTCCGTCGGTGGCAGTGAAGACGTAGGGCTCGTCCGGGAGCAGGACCAGGTCGATGTCGGATCGGTCGAGATCGGCCAGATCGACGTGCGGGTAGCGATCGGCGTCGACTCCTGAGCCGGCGTCGAAGGCATTGCGCCAGCCGAGCAGGCGCAGCAGGTCTGTGGTGAACGTCCTGGGTCCGACGACCATCCAGGGATCGCGCCAGATCGGCACCGCCACGGTGCCGCGGAGCGCCCGCGGGGGACCGGACCACCGTTCCGTCGCCTGCTCCAGCCATTCCGGTCGGTCCCAGCCGAGCGCCTCGGTGAACATCCGGTCCATCGAGGTGCACGCCTGTCCGACGGTCTCGATCTCGGTGACCCACACCGGCACCCCGGCAGCACGCAGTCGCTCGACGTCGAGCTTGCGGTTCTCCTCGCGGTTGGCGATCACCAGGTCCGGAGCCAGCGCCGCGATCGCGGCGCGATCGGGATTCTTGGTGCCCCGAACGCGGGCGACGTCCAGATCGGTTGGGTGCGTGCACCAGTCGGTCGCGCCGACCAGCGCCTCGGGCCGGGTCGCGGCGATCGCCTCGGTCAGCGACGGCACCAGCGACACGACGCGGCGAGCAGGACGGGCGACGGCGACGGCGGCACCGAGATCATCGATCGGCATGCCCCGACGCTACCCGTCAGCCTGCGGAGCCCGCTGAGCCTGACGTTTGGACCGGACTCGCCAGCGTGTCGCGGTCCAAACGTCAGGCTCAGCGGGAACCGTCACGGCTCAGACGTTGCGGCGGTACTGGCCGCCGACCTCGAAGAAGGCCTCGGTCACCTGTTGCAGCGAGCAGACCCGGGCGGCATCCATCAGGACGGCGAACACGTTGCCGTCACCCATGGCGGCCTCGCGCAGCCGCGCGAGGGCCTCGGTGGCCGCGGCCGCGTGCTCGGTCTGGAACGAGTGCACGCGATCGAGCTGGGACTTCTTCTCGGTCTCGGTCGCGCGGGCGAGCTCGACGGTGTGCTCCTCCTCGCCCTCAGAAGCCGGCCGGCGGAAGGTGTTGACGCCGATGATCGGCAGCGAGCCGTCGTGCTTGCGGTGCTCGTAGAGCATCGACTCGTCCTGGATGCGTCCTCGCTGGTACCCGGTCTCCATGGCGCCGAGCACACCGCCGCGCTCGTTGATGGCGTCGAACTCGGCCAGCACCGCGTTCTCGACCATGTCGGTGAGCTCGTCGATGATGAACGATCCCTGCAACGGGTTCTCGTTCATGGCCAGGCCCCACTCGCGGTTGATGATCAGCTGGATCGCGAGCGCGCGACGCACCGACTCCGTCGACGGCGTCGTGACCGCTTCGTCGTACGCGTTGGTGTGCAGGCTGTTGGCGTTGTCGTAGATGGCGATGAGCGCCTGCAGCGTGGTGCGGATGTCGTTGAAGTCCATCTCCTGCGCGTGCAGCGACCGGCCCGAGGTCTGCACGTGGTACTTCAGCTTCTGCGAGCGCTCGTTGGCGCCGTACTTCTCCTTCATCGCGATGGCCCAGATGCGGCGGGCCACCCGGCCGAGCACGGAGTACTCCGGATCCATCCCGTTGCTGAAGAAGAACGACAGATTCGGGGCGAAGTCGTCGATGTCCATGCCGCGGGCCAGGTAGGACTCGACGTAGGTGAATCCGTTGGACAGGGTGAAGGCCAGCTGGCTGATGGGGTTCGCCCCGGCCTCGGCGATGTGATAGCCCGAGATGGACACGGAGTAGAAGTTCCGGACGCCCTCGTCGATGAAGTACTGCTGGATGTCGCCCATCATCCGCAGCGAGAACTCGGTGGAGAACAGGCAGGTGTTCTGGCCCTGGTCCTCCTTGAGGATGTCGGCCTGCACGGTGCCGCGCACGTTCTGCAGCGCGTGCGAGCGCAGCGTGGCGAATTCCGCTGCTGACGGCTCCCGGTCCTCCTTCTCGCGGAAGACCTCGACCTGCTGGTCGATGACGGTGTTGAGGAAGAACGCCAGCACCGTGGGAGCCGGGCCGTTGATGGTCATGGACACCGAGGTGCTCGGGGAGACCAGGTCGAAGCCGTCGTACAGGGCCGCCATGTCATCGACGGTGGCGACCGAGACGCCAGAGGTGCCGACCTTGCCGTAGACGTCGGGTCGCAGGTCAGGGTCGCGGCCGTACAGCGTCACCGAGTCGAACGCGGTCGACAGTCGGGTGGCCATCTCGTCCCCGTCGTTCGACGGCGCCGAGAGGAGCTTGAACCGGCGGTTGGTGCGGAACGGGTCCCCCTCGCCGGCGAACATGCGGGCCGGGTCCTCGGCCCCCTCCGATCCGGCGATGCGCTTGAAGCTGAAGACGCCGGCGGTGTACGGGAAGTGTCCCGGCAGGTTCTCGCGGCGGAAGAAGCGCACGAGATCACCGTGACCGGTGAAGCGCGGCAGGCTGACCCGGCTGATCTTGTTGCCCGAGATGGACTCACGCGTGAGCGCGGTGCGGATCTCGCGGCCGCGGACCGTCACGACCTGCTCCTCGCCGGAGTACGACTCGACGACGGCCGGCCACCCACCGAGCTGATCGGTGACAGCCGGCGGCAGATCTCGGCGGGCGGCCTCGAGGAGCCCGGTCACGTCGGCGACGTCGAGCTCGGCGCGTTCCAGCTCCGCAGCGACCTGTTCCAGCCGTTGCACCCGATCGGCGGACGCGGCGAAGGCCTCGGTGTCGGCGTGGAAGGCCCGGACCGTCTCGGTGATCTCGGTCAGGTACCGCACCCGCTCTCCGGGCAGCACCTGGCGCAGGGTGGTGGAGTATCGGGTGTCGACGACCGGCAGCGCGCCCTCGTCCACCACGAGGCCGCGATCGACGAGGTCGTCGCGCAGGTGCTGGTACAGGGCGGTGACGCCGTCGTCGTTGAACGTGGCGGCCGACGTGCCGTAGACCGGCATGTCCTGCGGCTGCTTGCCGAACTCCTCACGGTTGCGCACCATCTGGCGGCCGACGTCACGCAGGGCGTCGAGGGAGCCGCGGCGCTCGAACTTGTTGATCGCGACGGTGTCGGCGAAGTCGAGCATGTCGATCTTCTCCAGCTGGGAGGCTGCGCCGAACTCCGGCGTCATGACGTACAGGGATGAGTCGGCGAACGGCACGATCGCCGCGTCGCCCTGACCGATGCCGGGCGTCTCGACGATGACGAGATCGAATCCGGCGGCCTTGACGATCTCGATGATCTGACCGAGCGCGTCCGGCAGCTCGTGGGCGCCGCGGGTGGCCAGCGATCGGAAGTAGATGCGATCGCCGTCCAGGGAGTTCATCCGGATGCGGTCGCCGAGCAGCGCACCGCCGCCCTTGCGCCGCGTGGGGTCGACCGCGATCGTGGCGATGCGCAGCTTGTCCTGCTGGTCGACGCGGAACCGCCGGATCAGCTCGTCGGTCAACGAGGACTTGCCCGACCCACCGGTGCCGGTGATGCCGAGGACCGGGGTGGTGCGGGCGCCGGCAGCGGCCGCGATGATCGAGCGGTCCTCCTCGCTCAATCGGTCGAGCTCGGCCAGCGTGATGGCACGGGACACCGCGGACCGGTCGCCGGCGAGCACGGCCTGCACGTCGAAGCGGCCCACGTCGGCGAGGTCGAAGTCGCAGTCGGCCACGACGGAGTTGATCATGGCGACCAGTCCGAGGCGCTGGCCGTCCTCGGGGGAGAAGATCGTGACACCGGACTCGCGGAGTCGGGCGATCTCGTCGGCGACGATCACGCCGCCGCCGCCGCCGACCACCTGGATGTGGTCGGCACCCTGCTCACGCAGCGACTGGGTGAGGTACTCGAAGTACTCCACGTGCCCGCCCTGGTAGGACGACACCGCGATGCCCTGGACGTCCTCGTCCAGCGCAGCGTCGACGACCTCCTTGACCGAGCGGTTGTGCCCGAGGTGGACGACCTCGGCGCCCTGGCTCTGGAAGATGCGGCGCATGATGTTGATCGACGCGTCGTGCCCGTCGAACAGCGCAGACGCGGTCACCAGGCGGACGGGGTTCGTGGGCACGTGCAGATCGGGCATGGCACTCCTCGGGATACTAGGACCGACGATAGTCGGACTTCCAACTAAACGCCAGACCCGATATCGTGCGGGCATGAGGCGTGATCTGGACCCGCTCGACTCCGTCAAGCTCGAGGTCGACCCCATCGAGCTCGCGGGCGACATCTGGGAGTCCAAGATCGGACCGGCCGATGCCATGCGGTTGGCGACGTCGATCATGCGGGTGCAGCAGCTGGTGCTGGGCCGTCTGGACAACGCCCTGCGATCGCAGGGCATCACGTTCGCGCGGTACGAGGTGCTACGACTGATCTCGTTCAGCCGGGAGGGCCGGCTGCCGATGTCGCGCATCGGCGAGCGTCTGATGGTCCACCCGACGTCGGTCACGAACGCGATCGACCGGCTCGAGCACCAGGGCCTGGTACGCCGGGTCGCCGATCCGGCCGATCGCCGGCGCACCTTCGCCGAGCTGACGACCGACGGCGAGGCGGTGGTCGAAGCCGCCACCGACGCGCTCACCGAGATCGACTTCGCGATCGACGGCTTGTCCGCCGAGCAGCAGCAGACCGCCTCCGGGTTGCTGCGCGAGGTGCGCCGCTCCGCCGGCGACTTCACCTGAGGATCAGTCGCGCAGACCCATCGCCCCGCTGAGCGGTGAGGGCCAGTCGAGCTTCCCGCCGCGACCGACGAGATCGTCCAGGGCCGAGGCGACGTCGTCGGGCAGGTCCACCGCGCGCCGCGCCTGCATGTCGACGTGCACCCAGGTGACCTCCATGGTGCAGGACAACCGCGACTTCTCCTGGTCCAGCATGAACGACATGGCGTGCACGGCCTTCTCGGACCGCGCGATGAACCGGTTGTGCACCGTGAACCGGTCACCGAGCCGCATCTCACCGAGGTAGCGGATGTGCTGCTCGACGGTGAACAGGCTCAGCCCGCGCTCGTCCACGTAGTCCTCGCTGACGCCGGCAGCGAGCGTGTCGTCCCACAGGCTGTGCGACGTGAGGCGGAAGTAGTCACCGATGTTCATGTGGCCGTTCTCGTCGATGAACGACTGCTCGACCCGGCCGGAACGGATGACGGGCAGCTCGGACACCTGGTCGAACGAAGGAAGTGCACTCATCCGGGCGAGACTACCGGCCCTCGGTCAGCAGCATCTCGGCGCCGAGGGACTCCTCGGGGACACCGAAGCCCTCGACCAGCGTCAACGTGTGCGGGCGCAGCTTGTCCAGCAGGTCGTTGATCAAGGTGGCGACCGTCTTGGCCCGCGAGTCCGAGATGCGGTTGTGGCCCATGAACCATGCCAGGTCGCTCTCGATCTCGGTCAGGGCGTACAGCGAGCACACGTCGCGCAGCAGGTCCTGCGCCTCGGGATCCTCGCACCGCGCGATGCCTGCGGTGAAGGCCTCCAGCACGACGCGCTGGATGTGCACGCGTCCACAGCGGATGACGTGGTCCTGGGCGGCGTTGAAGACCTCGAACGCCTGCCGGGCGTCGTCCTTGTCCGCCCGGCGCAGACGCCGCGCCGCGGTCTCGATGACGTGCTCCTCGCGATCCTCGAACAGGCCCAGCTGGGTGCCGCGGTCGAGCAGGTCGTGATCGCCGTCGTCCCTGCCCGGTCGCGCATCGATGAGCCGCTGGATCAGCTGGGCGGCGGCCGTGCGCTCCTTGACGGCATCGGTTGCCGCCGACGCGGCGAACCGGACCAGCCCGACCGGGTCGAGTCCGCCGACCTCGGACGCGTAGGACGTGAGCAGCTCCTTGGCGAGGAGCTGGAAGAGCACGTGGTTGTCGCCCTCGAACGTGGTGAACACGTCGGTGTCGCCCTTGAGGGTGGTGAGCCGGTTCTCGGCGAGGTAGCCGTTGCCGCCGCAGGCCTCGCGCGCCTCCTGGATGGCCTGCGTCGCGTGCCAGGTCTGGGCCGCCTTCAGTCCGGCGGCGCGGCTCTCGAGCTCACGCGCCTTCTGCGGATCGGGGTGCTCCGCGGTCTGCAGGCTGTCCATGCGGGCGACCAGCTGGTTCTGCGCGAACCGGTACGCGTACGACCGCGCGATGAGCGGCAGCAGCCGGCGCTGGTGCATGCGGTAGTCCATCAGCAGCACCTCCTCGTCGGTGTCGGCACCGAACTGGCGTCGCTTCAGCGCGTAGCGCCCGGCGATGCTGAGGGCGACCTCGCACGCGGCGCTGGCCGATCCACCCACGCTGACCCGGCCGCGGATCAGCGTGCCGAGCATGGTGAAGAAGCGCCGGTTCATGTTGTCGATCGGCGAGGTGTAGGTGCCGACCTCGTCGACGTGCCCGTAGCGGTTCAGCAGGTTGGCCCGCGGAATGCGGACCTCGTCGAACATCAGGCGGCCGTTGTCGACCCCGCCGAGCCCACCCTTGTGCCCGTCGTCCGACGTGGTGACGCCGGGCAGGTCGTCGCCCTTGTCATCGCGCAACGGCACGACGAAGCAGTGCACGCCATGTCCCTCGCCCTTGGTGATGAGCTGGGCGAACACGGCCGCGACCTGGGCGTGCCGGGCGGCGCCGCCGATGTAGTCCTTGCGCGAGGACACCGTGGGGGAGTTGATGACGAACTCCTGCGAGGACGGATCGAAGGTGGCCGTCGTCTCCAGGCTCTGCACGTCGCTGCCGTGACCGGACTCGGTCATGGCGAAGCAGCCCAGCAGGTCGAGGTTGATCAGGTCCTTGACGTAGGCGTCGTGGTGCGACTGCGTGCCCAGATTCTCGATGGCGCCGCCGAACAGGCCCCACTGGACGCCGGCCTTGACCATGAGCGACAGGTCGAACTGCGCGAGCATCTCGATGCCGGTGACCGCCATGCCGGGATCGCCGGTGCCGCCGGCAGCCACGCTGAAACCGGCCGCCGGGATGCCGGTGGGGATGAGCTTCTTCATCTGGCTCAGGGTGCGGTCGCGGGCTTCGTCGAGCGTCAGGTCGTGGTCGTAGAGCAGATCCATCCCGGCCAGGTCCTTGCGGGACTGCTCACGCACGTGGCGCCACTTGCCGTCGATGGAGATGCGGAGTTCGTCGCTGAGCGTCATGGCTCCACGCTACCCTCCGCCGCGCCCGGACTCACCCCCTAGAATCGACCCCATGGCTGCCGGGCGGATCCTCATCGCCGGCACCACGTCCGACGCCGGCAAGAGCATCGTCACGACCGGGTTGTGCCGGGCGTTGTCGCGGCGGGGGATCGCGGTGGCGCCCTTCAAGGCCCAGAACATGTCGAACAACTCGATGGTGTGTGCCGGCCCCGATGGTCCGGCCGAGATCGGCCGGGCGCAGTGGATCCAGGCTGCGGCAGCCCGCGTGCTCCCCGAGGCGGCGATGAATCCGGTGCTGCTGAAACCGGGTGGGGACCGGCGCAGCCATGTGGTCGTGATGGGCCGGCCGGCCGGTCAGATCAGCTCGACGGAGTTCATCGGCGGACGTCGACACCTTGCGGCCGCGGCGCACGCGGCCTTCGACGACCTCGCCGAACGGTTCGACCTCATCGTCTGCGAGGGCGCCGGCAGCCCGACCGAGATCAACCTGCGCGCCGACGACTACGTCAACATGGGCCTGGCCCAGCACGCGCAGATGCCGGCCGTCGTGGTCGGTGACATCGATCGCGGTGGGGTGTTCGCCGCGATGTACGGGACGGTCGCGCTGCTCGATGCCGCCGACCAGCGACTGATCGCCGGATTCGTGGTCAACAAGTTCCGCGGTGACGAGTCGCTGCTGGCGCCAGGCCTGCGCGAGATCGAGCAGCGCACCGGCCGACGGGTCTACGGGGTGCTGCCGTGGAATCCGGATCTGTGGCTGGATTCAGAGGATGCGCTCGATCTGGAGGGCCGACGCTCCCCGGCCGGGCCCGATGCGTTGCGGGTGGCGGTTGTCCGGTTCCCGCGGATCAGCAACTTCACCGACATCGACGCGCTCGGCCTCGAGCCGGGGGTCGACGTGGAGTTCGTCAGCGACGCCGCCGGCCTGTCAGGCGCCGATCTCGTGGTGCTGCCCGGCACCCGCGCCACCCTGTCCGACCTCACGTGGCTGCGCGCACGAGGACTCGACCGGGCCATCGAACGTCATGCCGCCTCCGGGCGCGGTGTCCTCGGCATCTGCGGCGGCTTCCAGATGCTCGGTCGCGAGGTCTCCGATCCCGAGGGGGTGGAGGGAGCGGCCGGCCCCGTGGCCACCGGGCGCGGACTGCTGGACGTGACCACCCGGTTCGGCCGGGACAAGGGGCTCGCCCTGCC
>JBBSRN010000045.1:0-13388 GCA_038242985.1 Propionibacteriales bacterium
GACGTCGAGCTGGTCTTCTCGGCCAACAGCGGCACGGGCCTGCGGCCGTTGAACAAGGGTGCCAGCGGTGGCGAGCTCTCGCGGTTGATGCTCGCCCTGGAGGTGGTGCTCGCCGACCGGTCCACGATCCCCACCCTGGTCTTCGACGAGGTCGACGCCGGCATCGGTGGACGCGCAGCCGTCGAGGTGGGTCGCCGGCTCGCCCGGCTGGCCCAGCACGCGCAGGTCATCGCCGTCACTCACCTGCCGCAGGTGGCGGCGTTCGCCGATCACCACTTCGTGGTCGACAAGGACGACGACGGCGCTGTCACTCGCAGCTCGGTGGTGCTGCTGGATGACTCAGAACGCGTCGACGAGCTGGCCCGGATGCTGGCCGGGCAGGATGAGTCCGCCAGCGCCCAGGCCCACGCGCGGGAGCTCCTCGATCTCGCCGGCCAGTCCTCCTGACGTCAGGTTCGGAGATTTCTCGCTGAGATCACCATTGTCCGCCGACACGCCGCGTCACCTGGCCCGAACGGGCCGGTCAACGGGGAGCATGGATGGAGATGGTCAGCTTTCGTAGATCCCGGTCCGCCGCAGCGCCGATCTCGGGAACCCCCGTGACGGGTCCAGTTCGGTTCGTGCGCCATGCGTCCGACCTGGACTCACTGCGCGCAGGTGACGTCGCGCTGATCGACATGCCCGACATCGATGCCCGGCAGGCGAGTGCCCTGATGGCCAGCGGCGTGCAGCTGGTGCTGAACACCGCGTCCTCGGCCAGCGGTCGCATTCCCAACCGTGGTCCGAGCCAGCTGTCGGAGGCCGGCATCACCCTGGTCGACCTCGCCGACCCGGGCATCTGGAAGCTGGTGCACAACGGCGACGTCATCGAGGTCGAGGACGGACAGGTGCGTCGTGACGGCACGATCATCGTCACCGGCGTGCCGATCGACTCCGAGCGCAGCCGCGAACGTCTGGCCGAGGCCCAGTCGGGTCTTGCCAGCCGGCTGGACAGCCTCGCGGCGAACGCGACCGACCACATCCAGCGCGAGCAGTCCATGTTGCTCGATGGCGCGCGGGTGCCGCGGGTCCGTACCCCACTGCGCGGTCGCGCTGCCGTCGTCGTCTCGGCCGGGTACGACGCGGCCGAGGACCTGGCCGCCCTCAAGCGATTCATCGCCGCCAACGACCCCCTGCTGATCGGGGCCGGGCCGGGCGCCGACGTGCTGCTGAAGGCCGGTCACACGCCGCACCTGGTGATCGGGGCGCTGGAGAACTTGTCCGATCGTGCGATCAAGGTCAGTGGCGAGGTCGTGGTCACGACTGCGTCGGGGCGCGTGGACGGGCCGGAGCGGCTGGAACGCCACGGCAAGGAGGTCGTCACCTTCATCTCGACCGGATCCGACGACGACCTGGCCATCCTGCTCGCCGACACCAACCAGGCCTCCGTCATCGTCCACGTCGGGGCACCGCCGACGCTCTCAGAGCTCCTCGAACGACCGCCGAGCGACGCAGCCCGCCTGTTCGTCGCCCGGCTGCGCGCCGGCAGCAAGCTCGTCGACGCCAAGTCGGTCAACCAGCTCAGCACCCGCCCGATGTCGTGGTGGCCGGTGCTTCTGCTCATGCTCGTGGGCGTCGTCGCCGTCGCCGTCGCCATCGCCGTCACCCCGGCCGGACAGGACTGGATCGAGCGACTCGACGTCTCGTTCGACAGCGCCGGCGCCTGGATCAAAGGACTCTTCTCGTGATCAACTTCCGTTACCACGTCGTCTCGTTGGCCGCGGCCCTGCTGGCCCTGGCCGTCGGTGTCGTCCTCGGTGCAGGACTCCTCGACAAGCCGGCGAGCGAGGCACCCTCCGGCGAGCAGGTCGCCGAAGCCGATCCGGCCGTGGCAGCCTTCGAGTCCGGTTACGTCGGCCGCACCAGCCCGAAGCTGTTGGACCAGCAGCTCGATGGCGAGTCGGTGCTGGTGATGACCACTCCCGGCGCAAACGCGGCCGACATCAAGGGTGTCACGACGTCGCTGGACGTCGCCGGCGCCGAGGTGGTCGGCGAGATCGGTCTGACCGCCAAGCTGCTGGATCCGGGCGGACGCCAGTTCGCCGAAGGCGTCGCCCAGCAGGTCGGCGAGGACGTCCCGGGCATCTCCGCAGACGGTGACAGCTATGCCCGCATCGGTGCGGCCATCGCCCGCGGGCTGGTCTCGGACAAGACCGCGAAGATCGACGACGATGCCACCACGCTGCGGACGGCCTTCGTCGAGGGCGATCTGCTCACGCTGGAGAAGGCACCGAAGCGACGCGCCTCGATGGTGGTGATCATCACCGGGGCCCGCACGTCGAGCTCAGGGGACCAGGGTGCCAGCGTCGCCGGCATCGCCGGATCGCTGGACGCCTCCAGCCAGGGTGTCGTGGTGGCCGGACCGGCATCCTCCTCCACCGCCGGTGGCATCATCGACGCGCTGCGTGATGACGACCAGGCCGCATCGCTGTCGACGGTCGACGTCGCGGACTCGCCGGCCGGACGGGTCGTCGCGACGCTCGCTTTGGCCAGCGAGGCCAAGGGCAAGTCCGGGCAGTGGGGCACGTCGCGCAGCGCCGACGGCGCCGTCCCGGCAGCCTGATCCAGCCGGCGTGCCGCGCCGAGGCGGGTGTGGTGTGTCGGGGTGGTCGCAGGACACGGTAGGTTGGAATCCCGTGGGGGACCAACCTCATCTGAGTCGCCGGGAGCCACATCGGCCTTCGACCACGGGAGTCACCTTGGCAGGTAGCGCGGGTACCAAGCACGTCTTCGTCACCGGTGGGGTCGCATCCTCGCTCGGCAAGGGTCTGACGGCGTCCAGCCTCGGACGCCTGCTGAAGTCGCGTGGTCTGCGCGTCACGATGCAGAAGCTCGATCCGTACCTCAACGTCGATCCCGGGACGATGAATCCGTTCCAGCACGGCGAGGTCTTCGTGACCAACGATGGTGCGGAGACGGATCTGGACATCGGCCACTACGAGCGATTCCTCGACGAGGACCTGGTGGGCCGCGCCAACGTGACCACCGGGCAGGTCTACTCCGAGGTCATCACCAGAGAACGCCGCGGCGACTACCTCGGCGACACCGTCCAGGTCATCCCGCACATCACCAACGAGATCAAGGACCGCATGCTCTCGATGGGCGGCCCGGACGTCGACGTCGTGATCCACGAGATCGGCGGCACCGTCGGCGACATCGAGAGTCAACCGTTCCTGGAGTCGGCTCGTCAGGTGCGCCACGAGATCGGCCGGGGACACGTGTTCTTCCTGCACGTCTCGCTGGTGCCGTTCATCGGCCCGTCCGGTGAGCTGAAGACCAAGCCCACCCAGCACTCGGTGGCGGCGCTGCGCTCGATCGGCATCCAGCCCGATGCCATCGTGTGCCGGTCCGACCGGGAGATCCCCGAGAGCGTCAAGCGCAAGATCTCGCTAATGTGCGACGTGGAGACCGAGGCCGTGGTCACCGCGAGCGACGCACCGTCGATCTACGACATTCCCAAGGTCCTGCACCGCGAGGGCCTCGACGCGTACGTCGTGCGCCGCCTCGACCTGCCGTTCCGCGACGTCGACTGGACCCAGTGGGACGCGCTGCTGCGCCGGGTGCACGAGCCGCGCGACGAGATCACGATCGCGCTGGTGGGCAAGTACGTCGACCTGCCGGACGCCTACCTGTCGGTCGCCGAGGCGCTGCGGGCCGGCGGATTCGCCAACGACGCCCGGATCAACCTGCGCTGGGTGCCGTCCGATGAGTGCGCCACCGAGACCGGTGCGGCCCAGCACCTCGGCGACGTCGACGGCATCTGCGTCCCCGGCGGCTTCGGCATCCGCGGCATCGAGGGCAAGGTCGGCGCCCTGAAGTACGCCCGTGAGCGCGGCATCCCGGTACTCGGACTGTGCCTGGGCCTGCAGTGCATCGTCATCGAGTACGCCCGCAACGTCGCCGGCATCGAGGGCGCGAGCTCCTCGGAGTTCGACCCCGATGCAACCCATCCGGTCATCGCGACGATGGCCGAACAGCTCGACATCGTCGACGGCGCCGGTGACCTCGGCGGGACGATGCGTCTGGGCCTGTACCCCGCAGCGCTGCAACCGGGCAGTCTCGTGGCCGAGCTGTACGGCACCGAGAAGGTCCAGGAGCGGCATCGTCACCGCTACGAGGTCAACAACGCCTACCGTGAGCAGCTCGAGGCGGCCGGCCTGGTGTTCAGCGGCACGTCCCCGGACGCACAGCTGGTGGAGTTCGTCGAGCTGCCGCGTGACGTGCACCCGTTCTACGTCGCGACCCAGGCCCACCCCGAGCTGCGTTCACGCCCCACCAAGCCGCATCCGCTGTTCGCTGGACTGGCCGCCGCCGCACTGACCCGTCAGAAGGAGTCCCGTCTGCCGGTCGACGGGTCGGCATGACCGCTCATCCCCGTCTGCCCGGGCGGGTGGCCGACGGAGCCTCGCTCACCGACACCGCCGCGTCCTGGCCGGTCATCGGCACCCAGGTGGAGTACGACAGCGCCTACATCGCGTTGTCGGTCGACACGATCGAGGACCGGGACGGTGGCCAGCACACTCGCGCGGTCGTGCGCCCTCACGGCGCGGTGGGGATCGTCGCACTCGACGAGGACGATCGCCTGCTGCTGGTCCAGCAGTACCGCCACCCGGTCGGCCAACGCCTGCTGGAGATTCCTGCTGGAACGCTCGACGTGGTCGGGGAGGCGCCGATGGCCGCGGCCGCGCGCGAGCTCGCCGAGGAGGCCGACATCGTGGCGGCGCAGTGGTCACCGCTGCTCGGGATGCTCGCGACGCCCGGATATTCCTCGGAGCGCTGGGACGTCTACCTCGCGACGGACCTGTCGCCGGTCCCGGTCCAGAGCCGCACGGTCCGGGAGGCTGAGGAGGCGGACATGCAGCAGTGGTGGGTGCCCTTCGACGAGGCGGTGACCGCCTTGCTCGACGGCCGCATCACCGACTCGATGGCCGTGGCCGCGATCCTCGCGGTGCTGGCGCGACGCAGCAGATGACCCCGGCCCCCAGATGACCCCGGTGGAACGGGTGGTCGAGGACTACCTGGGCCACCTCGGGGTCGAGCGCGGCCTGGCGGACAACACCCTGCGTTCCTATCGCCGCGACCTGAGACGCTATCTCGGCTTCCTGCTGGCGCGGGACCTGACCGATCCGGCGGCCATCGCCGAGAACGACGTGTCGGCGTTCCTCGGACAGCTGCGGACCGGCGATCAGGATCATCGTCCGTTGGGCACGGCCAGTGCGGCTCGAACGATCGTCGCCGTGCGGGGCCTGCACCGGTTCCTGCTGCGCGAGCAGGTGGTGGCTGCCGACGTCACCGCGGCCATCAAGCCGCCGCGTCCTCCGGCCCGGCTGCCCAAGGCGCTCGCGCTCGAGCAGGTCGAGGCGCTGCTGGTGGCGGCCGGGTCGGCCGGCACGGTCCTGGCTGCGCGGGACCGCACCCTGTTGGAGGTCCTCTACGGCACCGGTGCGCGCATCTCCGAGGCCGTCGGCCTGGACATCGACGACCTGGACCTGGACGAGTGCACCGTGCTGCTGCGCGGCAAGGGCGGCAAGCAGCGGATCGTGCCGCTCGGATCGTACGCAGTGGCCGCCGTGCGTGACTACCTGACCGCGTCACGTCCGGTCCTGGTGACGGCCGGTACGCCGGCACTGTTCCTCAACGCACGCGGTGGGCGGCTGTCCCGGCAGAGTGCCTGGACCGTGCTCACCAAGGCAGCTGGTCGAGCAGGCATCACGTCGGAGGTGTCGCCGCACACGCTGCGGCACTCCTTCGCCACGCATCTGCTCGACGGCGGCGCCGACGTGCGGGTGGTCCAGGAGCTGCTCGGACACGCGTCCGTGACCACGACGCAGATCTACACCCTCGTGACGGTGGAGAAGCTGCGCGAGATTTACGCGACGGCGCATCCGCGCGCGTCACGGTGACCAGCCCGCTGATGGGTAGAGTGAATATCGACAAATCGTCGACGGGAGGGGAGCACATGGACGTCGTCATGGGACCCACAGGACGGCCCAGACCAGACTTTCCCGAGCCCGCTCCGCGAGCCCCGGGCGCACCCGCGACCATCATCGCGATGTGCAACCAGAAGGGTGGCGTCGGCAAGACGACCACCACCATCAGCCTCGGAGCAGCCCTGGTCGAGACCGGACGGCGGGTGCTGCTGGTCGACTTCGACCCGCAGGGATCGATGACCGTCGGACTGGGATTCAATGCCCACGACCTCGAGCAGAGCGTCTATCACGCGTTGCTGGACAACGAGGTCGGCATCAAGGACCTCATCCTCACCACGTCGGTCAAGAACCTGGACCTGGTGCCGTCCAACATCGATCTGTCTGCCGCCGAGATGCGCCTGGTCACCGAGGTGGGTCGCGAGCAGGTGCTGTCGCGGGTGCTGAAGCCGATCCGCAACGACTACGACGTCATCCTCATCGACTGCCAGCCCTCGCTGGGGCTGCTCGCCGTCAACGCGCTGACCGCTGCGACCGGCGTCATCATCCCGCTGGAGTGCGAGTACTTCGCACTGCGCGGTGTGGCGCTGCTCAAGGACACCATCGAACGGGTGCGTGAACGCACCAACGACGACCTCACGATCATCGGGCTGCTGGGGACCATGTACGACAGCCGCACCCTGCATGGCAAGGAGGTGCTGCAGACCCTCGTCGAGGGCTGGGGCGACCTGGTGTTCCACACGGTCATCCGGCGCACGGTCAAGTTCTCCGACGCCACGGTGGCCGGGGAGCCGATCACCGAGTACGCGTCGTCCTCACCCGGCGCCGCGTCCTACCGCCAGCTGGCCCGGGAGGTGCTGTCGCGATGCCCCGGCGCGTGAACCTGCCCGGTGCCGAGGAGCTGTTCCGACCGACTGCCAAGGAAGGCACCGCCGGTGTCTCCCCGGTCCGGCCGCCGCGCGAGCCGCTGCCGAAGTCGCCAGGCGCACCGGCTGAGGCCCGGCCGGCCTCGCACCGGTCCGCCGGACCCACCCGGCTGCAGGCCGTCGACGACGCGCCGTCACCGGAGAGCGGCCGGGTCAAGCACGACGAGAAGATGACCATCTACGTCACCGCCGATGAGCTGCTCGCCGTCGAGCACGCACGGCTCCAGCTGCGTGCGGCCCTGGGACGGACAGTCGATCGTGGCCGGTTCGTCCGCGCTGCGGTGGCGCTGGCCCTGGCAGACCTGGACGAGCGCGGCATCGACAGCGCCGTCGCTCGTCGCCTGGCCGACACGTGACCGTCGCCGATGCCGATCGGACCGCAGCATCGGCCTTCTCGGTCAACCTGGTCAACTTCGAAGGTCCGTTCGACCTGCTGCTGAGGCTGATCTCCAAGCACGAGCTGGACATCACCGAGGTGGCCCTGTCCTCGGTGACGGGTGAGTTCATCGCCTTCGTGCGTGATCTGGACGACGATCTGGACCAGACCACGAACTTCCTGCTCATCGCCGCCACGCTGCTCGACCTCAAGGCCGCCCGGTTGCTGCCGCAGGGTGATGTGGAGGACGAGGAGGATCTGGCTCTGCTGGAGGCCCGCGATCTGCTGTTCGCCCGCCTGATGCAGTACAAGGCGTTCAAGCAGGTCGCCGGCGCGTTCGCCGGTCGGCTCGACACCGAGAGCCGGCGCTTCCCGCGCATCGCCGCGCTGGAGCCGCGCTTCGCCGAGCTGTTGCCCGAGGTCATCATCTCAGCCGGCCCCGAGCAGCTGGCGCTCCTGGCCGCGGCCGCGTTCGCCGTCAAGCCGGTACCGGTGGTGTCCCTGGCGCACCTGCACGCCCCGCAGGTCAGCGTGCGTGAACAGGCCCACCTGATCGTGGACCAGCTGCGCCGCAAGGGCGAGATGTCCTTTCGTGCGCTCACCGCCGACGCGCCGGACCTGATGACCAAGGTGGCGCGGTTCCTCGCACTGCTCGAGCTGTTCCGCGAGGGCGCCCTGTCCTTCGAGCAGGCCGTCCCGCTCGGAGACCTGCTCGTCCGCTGGGTCGGCGCCGACGAGGGCGATCTCGACGTGGGCGAGGAGTTCGACACCCCCCAGGCCGACGAACCGAATGGATCCATCGATGAGTGAGCCGAGCTGGCCCATCCCGGCCGAGTCCGAATGGCAGCTGCCCACCGGACCCCACGAGCTGGAGCTGGAGATCCTCGACCTGCGACCTGCTCTGGAGGCCGTGCTGATGGTCGCGGACCAGCCGCTGGACCACCTGACGCTGGCCCAGGCGGTGGGACATCCGCCGGCGGTCGTGCGGACCGCCCTGCAGCAGCTGGCCGATGAGTACACGGCCGAGGGCCGGGGTTTCGAGCTGCGTTCCATCGCCGGCGGCTGGCGCTTCTTCTCCCGCGAGGCGTTCGCGCCGGCCGTCGAACGCTTCATCCTCGACGGGCAGCAGGCACGCCTGACACAGGCCGCGCTGGAGACGGTCGCGGTCGTGGCGTACCGCCAGCCGATCAGCCGCTCACGCATCTCCGCCATCCGCGGGGTCAACGTCGACGGCGTGGTGCGCACGCTGGTCACCCGCGGACTGATCCAGGAGGACGGCACCGACGCCGAGAGCGGTGCACTGCTGTACCGCACCACGTCGTACTTCCTGGAACGCATGGGACTGGACAGCGTGGCGGACCTGCCCGAGCTCGCTCCGCTGCTGCCCGAGCTCGACGACATGGACGTCGAGACGCCGGCCGTTCCGGCCGCCGATCCCGATCCCGAACCCGAACCGGATGAGTCGCATGCCTGAGATCCGCCTGCAGAAGGTCCTGGCAGCTGCCGGCATCGCGAGTCGTCGTCGCTGCGAGGAGCTGATCGCCGACGGCCGGGTGGAGGTCGACGGCGAGATCCTCACCCGGATGGGTGCCCAGGTCGATCCCATGACCGCCGTGATCCGGGTTGACGGCGTGCGCATCCCGCCGCCGAACGACCACGCCTACGTGATCCTCAACAAGCCCACCGGAATCGTCTCGACGATGGCCGACGAGAACGGCCGTCCCGACCTGTCCGGGTTGCTGCGTGATCGCACCGACCGCTTGTTCCACGTCGGCCGGCTCGACACCGACACGTCGGGGTTGCTGGTGCTGACCAACGACGGCGAGCTGGCCCACCAGCTGGCCCATCCATCCTTCGAGATCACCAAGACCTACGTCGCCCTCGTCGACGGAGCGGTGTCCGACCGGGTGGGTGCAGCGCTCCGCGAGGGGGTCGAGCTCGACGACGGCGCCGCGCGGGTCGACCGGTTCGTGGTCAAGGACCGTGGCCGCGGACAGTCGGTGGTCGAGCTGGACATCCACATGGGTCGCAACCGCATCGTGCGGCGCATGCTGGCCGAGGTCGGCCATCCGGTGATCGAGCTGACCCGCACCGCCTTCGGACCACTGCGACTCGGTGGCCTGCCGGTCGGTCGGCTGCGTGACCTCGGTCGCGACGAGCTGGGTGCGTTGCTCGACAGCGTGATCCAGTGACCACCGCATCGGCGGGACCTGTCGTCGACGGTCCGGTGCTGGTCATCGGGTGCGGGCTGATCGGCACGTCGCTGGCCATGGCCCTCACCGAGCTGGGCGTCGCGGTTCACCTGTCCGACGCGTTGTCCGCGAACGTCGAGCTGGCAGCATCCCGTGGTGCCGGGTCGGCCGAGCCGGTCATCGATCCGGCCCTGGTCGTGGTCGCGGTGCCACCCTCGATGACCACGACGGTCGTGGTGCAGGCGCTGGCCACTCATCGCGACGCCGCGGTCACCGATGTCAGCAGCGTGAAGTCCGATCTCGTCGAAGCGTTGTCGGGAACGGCGGGGGCCGAGCGATTCGTGGGCAGCCACCCGATGGCCGGCAAGGAACGATCCGGACCGATGGCGGCCACGGCGCGCCTGTTCGAAGGTCGCCCCTGGGCGGTCGTGGCGCTGCCGGAGTCCACGCCGGGTGCGGTGCGCACCGTCACCCGCGTCGCCACCGCGATCGGTGCGGTGCCACGAACCATGGACGCTCGCACCCATGACGCCTCGGTCGCGCTCGTGTCGCACGTGCCGCACCTGGCCTCCGTCCTGGTGGCCGGTCTGCTCAACGACGCTCCTGCAGGTGCGCTGGACCTGGCCGGCCCGGGCCTGCGCGACGTCACCCGGATCGCCGGCAGCGTCACGGGCATGTGGCTGGACATCTTCAGCGGCAACGCCAGCGAGGTGAGCCGGTTGCTCACGACCCTGCGTGGCTCGATCGACGACGCGCTGACGGCGCTCCACACCGATCCGCAGGGCCTGGAGCCGCTGCTCGACGCGGGGCGTGCGGGCACCCTGCTCATCCCGGGACGGCACGGAGGAGCCAGCGAGAAGCTGGCCGTGGTGTATGTCTCGGTGACCGACCAGCCGGGCGAGTTGTCACGACTGATGGGTGATGCGGGACAATCAGAGGTCAACATCGAGGACATCCGCATCGATCACGAGCTCGGGCGCCTGGTCGGCCAGGTCGAGATCGCCGTGGATGCCATCAAGGCGGACATCCTGGTCGGCGCGCTGCAGGCGCGTGGCTGGGCCGCACATCGTTAGGGGAGGACATTCGTGGGCACGTCCACAGTCGTGGCGATCGACGGACCATCGGGTTCGGGCAAGTCCAGCACGTCGCGAGGTGTCGCGTCGCGGCTCGACCTGGCCTACCTCGACACCGGGGCGATGTACCGGGCCATGACCTGGGCGTTGCTGCAGGCCGGGGTCGACCTCGAGGACCCGGCGGCGATCGCCGCTGCGGCGGAGGGGATCAGCCTTCGATCCGGCGTCGACCCGGCCGATCCGACCATCCATGTGGGCGACCAGGACGTCTCGACGCCCATCCGCAGCGACGAGGTCACCTCGGCGGTCAGTCCGGTGTCGGCCGTGCCGCGGGTGCGCGAGCTGATGGTCGCGCTGCAGCGCGAGATCATCGAGTCCTCCAGCGGCATCGTGGTCGAGGGTCGAGACATCGGCAGCGTGGTCGCTCCGGGAGCCGACACGAAGATCTATCTCGTCGCCGACCCGGCGGCCCGCGCAGCCCGTCGCGCAGCGGAGAACGGCGTCACCGACCCCGGGGTCACCGAGGCCGCCCTGGCCAGGCGTGACCAGCTCGACTCCACCCGTGCCGCCTCGCCGTTGACCCGGGCCGAGGGCGCGGTCGTCGTCGACAGCACCCACCTGGGCCTCGATGAAGTCATCGAGGCCATCGTCACGATCGTGGAGGACCGATGACCACCACATCCATGCAAGCGACCACCCCTACCAGCCGACCCGGGCTGCCCGAGGTCGGGCTCACCGTCGCGCGAGCCCTCGTGGGCCGACTGTTCCAGCGCAAGTGGGACGTGGCCGAGCACGGCCGGGACCTGGTTCCCGCCGAGGGCCCGGTGATCATCGCGGCCAACCACATCGGCTGGGCGGACGGTCCGTTGATCGTCGCGGGAGCTCCGCGCAACGTGCACACCCTGGTCAAGGAGGAGGAGTTCGCCGGCAGGCACCGGTTCCTGCTGCGTCTGATCGGGCAGATCAAGGTCGCTCGCAACCGGGTCGATGCCGGCGCGCTGCGTCGGGCCGCCGCAGCACTGGAGGCCGGTCAGGCGGTCGGCGTCTTCGTCGAGGGCGTCCGCGGCGACGGGGAGCTCCGCTCGATCAAGTCAGGCGTCGCGTGGCTGGCGCTGGTCAGCGGGGCGCCGGTCGTGCCACTGGCGATCTTCGGCACCCGCGAGCCCGGCGACGGCCCGGACCACCGGCCGGCCGACGGCGCCAGCATCGACCTGGTCTACGGTCGACCCATCCAGGTGGACCGGCAGGACTGGCCGCGCGACCGGTTCGCGATCGAGGCGGCCACCGAACGAATTCACTCCCACCTCAGGGACCATCTCGCCCGGGCCAGGACGGCAGCACGCCGCGACCTCCCCGGGCCCATGCCGGCGGGAGCCTGGAATGTCTGAGCACCAACCGGTACTGGCGGTCATCGGCCGCCCCAACGTCGGCAAGTCGACGCTGGTCAATCGCATCATCGGACGCCGTGAGGCGGTCGTCGAGGACGTCCCGGGCGTGACCCGTGACCGGGTCTCCTACGAGGCGATCTGGAACGGCCGTGCCTTCACGGTGGTCGACACCGGTGGCTGGGACCCCAACGCCAAGGGCATGGCCGAGCGGATCGCGGCGCAGGCCGAGATCGCCATCCAGGTCGCCGATGCCGTGCTGTTCGTGGTCGACGCCACGGTCGGCATCACCGACATCGACGAGAAGGTGGTGCGCATCCTGCGGGCGGCGAACAAGCCGGTCGTGCTCGCGGCCAACAAGGTCGATGACCAGCGCGCCGAGGCCGAGGCGGCCACGCTGTGGAATCTCGGCCTGGGCGAGCCCATTCCGGTCTCCGCGCTGCACGGCCGTGGCAGCGGCGACATGCTCGACGCCATCCTCGAGGCGCTCCCCGACGCTCCGCCGGAGAACTGGGAGCCGGAGGCCGGCCCGCGGCGCATCGCGATCGTCGGCAAGCCGAACGTCGGCAAGTCCAGCCTGCTGAACCAGCTGGCGGGGGAGGAGCGCGTGGTCGTCGACGACGTGTCGGGCACCACCGTCGATCCGGTCGACGAGCTGGTCGAGCTGGGCGGTCGCACCTGGACGTTCATCGACACCGCCGGCATCCGTCGTCGGGTGCGCGACGCGACCGGGCACGAGTACTACGCCAGCCTGCGCACGTCGTCGGCCATCGAGCGCGCCGAGGTCGGCGTGCTGATCATCGACGCCAGCGTGCCGCTGACCGAGCAGGACACCCGCATCGTCAGCCAGGTCGCCGACACCGGCCGCGCGCTGGTCATCGCGTTCAACAAGTGGGATCTCGTCGACGACGAGCGCCGGTTCTATCTGGACCGCGAGATCGATCGTGAGCTGGTCCAGGTGCAGTGGGCGCCGCGGATCAACATCACCGCGCGCACCGGCTGGCACATCGATCGCCTGGTGCGTGCGCTCGACGCGGCGCTGGAGGGTTGGGAGACCCGCGTGCCCACCGGCGCCCTGAACTCCTTCCTCGGCCGGCTCGTGGCCGAGCACCCCCACCCGGTGCGCGGCGGCAAGCAGCCGAAGATCCTGTTCGGCACCCAGGCCAGCACGTCACCGCCCACGTTCGTGCTGTTCACGTCGGGCAAGCTGGAGGCGTCGTACTTGCGCTACATCGAACGCCGTCTGCGCGAGACCTTCGGCTTCGTCGGCACCCCGATCCACCTGCAGCAGCGCCCCCGCGAGAAGCGCGCCCGCCGCTGACCCCCGCCCCGCCCCGCTCCGCTCCGAGCCCCCCAGGCCCCGCGAGTGGCGCAAAATGGTTGTTTTGAGGCGAAAAACGAGCCAAATTGCGCCACTCGAGGGACAAATTGCGCCACTGGAGGGATCGGCTCCGGCCGATGTCCGGAGCA
>JBBSRN010000046.1:0-13271 GCA_038242985.1 Propionibacteriales bacterium
CTGAAGCCGCCGGGAGTTGCCGAGACCCTCGACTGGGTCCGGGCCCTCCAGCGCCTCGGCGCCGACGAGCTCGCTCTGGAGACCGCGGCCCGCACGCTGGGCGCCGTCGTGAAATATCGGGAGGACTCCGACCGCGTCAAGCACGCCCTCGACCGGATGCTTGCCTCATGACAGCGGGCCAGGACGGGGCAGCACCCATGAAAGCCGCACCGTGAAGACAGCACCGTGAAGGAACCGGACGAGGTGCTGCTCGGCTTCACTCGGGCGCTGCGCAGCGCCGGTGTCGGCGTCACGCCTGACCGCGCCTCGACGTTCCTGGCCGCGACCGCGCTGGTCGGCGCCGGCGGCCTGGGCAGCACCTACGCGGCCGGACGCGCCACGCTGTGCGCCGGACCCGATGACCTCGACCGCTACGACGAGGTCTTCGAGGCGTGGTTCGTCGGCCGCGACGACCTGCCGCGCACGGTCCCCCGAGGGGCACCGCGCACCGTGCACAGCACGTTGCCCCTGGGTGACCCCGGCGAGCAGGGCGCAGATGCCGCCTCCGAGCCGGTCGCGACCGTCGCCAGCGACGTCGAGGTGCTGCGACACCGCGATGTCGCCTCCGCGACGGCCGACGAGAAGGCCCTGCTCGACCAGCTGATCCGCATGCTGCACCCGCGGGCGCCACGTCGACGGGCCACGCGCCGCACCCCGTCGAGACGCGGTGACATCGACATGCGGCGCACGCTGCGCCGGACGCTGCGCACCTTCGGCGAGCCCGCTCGCATCTCCTACCGCGAGCGGGGCCATCAGCCGCGCCGGGTGGTGCTGCTGGTCGACGTGTCGGCGAGCATGCGGCCCTACGCCGATGCCCTGCTGCGGCTGACCCACCGCATCAGCACGGCGGTGCCGGGCACCGAGGTGTTCACCCTCGGCACCCGGCTCACCCGCATCACCGCGGCCCTGCACACCCGAGACGCCGACCGGGCGCTCGTGCGAGCGGGCGAGCAGGTGCCCGACTGGTCCGGCGGCACCCGCCTCGGTCAGACCCTCGGCGCGTTCCTCGACCGCTGGGGAGCACGCGGCATGGCTCGCGGCGCCGTGGTGGTGGTGTTCAGCGACGGGTGGGAGCAGGGCGACACCACCGACCTGAGCACGCAGATGCAGCGACTGTCGCGCCTCGCCCATCACGTCATCTGGGTCAATCCGCATCGCGGGAAGGCCGGTTACGAGCCGGTCCAGCAAGGCGTCGTTGCCGTCCTGCCGCACTGCGACGACTTCGTGGCCGGCCACTCGGTACGGTCGTTCGAACAGGTGCTGGGAGTGATCGCCAATGCGTGAAGTGCTCGATGAGCTGATGAGCTGGTACGACGCCGGGGAGACGGTCGGCATGGGAACTGTGGTCGCCACGTTCCAGTCCGCACCCCGTCCGGCCGGTGCCTCGATGCTGGTGGGCCCCGGGGGCGAGGCGGTGGGATCGGTCTCGGGCGGCTGCGTCGAGGGCGCTGTCTACGAGCTGGCCGGCGAGGTGGTGCAGTCCGGTGAGCCCGTGCTCCAGCGTTACGGCATCTCCGATGACGACGCCTTCGCAGTCGGTCTCACCTGCGGAGGCATCCTGGACGTGTACGTCGAGCAGGTCAGCCGCGCGACGTTCCCCGAGCTCGAGGCCGTCGCCGCCGACGTCCGCGCGGGCCGGCCGGTCGCTCTGGCCACCGTCGTCGAGCATCCCGACCCCGCCTGGGTCGGGCGCCGGCTGGTCCTGCACCCGGGCCGTGCCGACGAGGCGACCGGATCGCTCGGATCGAGCCGCGCGGACGATGCGGTGACCGACGACGCCCTGGGCCTGCTTGCGCAGGGCCATCACGCGACGCTCACCTACGGACCAGACGGAGAGCGTCGCGGCGAGGGCATGCGGGTGTTCGTGTGGGCGTTCGCACCCGCGCCCCGCATGCTGGTGTTCGGCGCGATCGACTTCGCCGCGGCCGTCGCCGCCGTGGGCACGTTCCTCGGCTACCACGTCACGGTGTGCGACGCCCGGCCCGTGTTCGCGACCGCCACCCGCTTCCCCGAGGCGGACGAGGTGGTCGTGGACTGGCCGCACCGCTACCTCACCGCCGAGGTCGAGGGCGGCCGCGTCGACGACCGCACCGTGGTCTGCGTGCTCACCCACGACCCGAAGTTCGACGTGCCCCTGCTCGAGGTGGCACTGCGCATGCCCCACGTCGCCTACGTCGGCGCCATGGGATCGCGCCGCACCCACGACGATCGGCTCGACCGGTTGCGGGAGATCGGCCTCGATCCCGCCGAGCTGGACCGGCTCTCCAGCCCGATCGGCCTCGATCTCGGCGCCCGCACGCCGCAGGAGACCGCGATCAGCATCGCGGCGGAGATCATCGCCGGCCGTTGGGGAGGCTCCGGAGTCCGCCTGGCCGATCGCCCCGGTCGCATCCACCACGCGCACGACGTCGACGCCTGAGGGTTCGGTTTACCAGCAGGCCCCGGAGATGATCCACGCCTGTGGGCAAATTTACCCACAGGAGTCACAAAACTCCGGGGCCTGCTGGTAAACCTGTCGATCGTCGTCAGCGCATACGTGTCCGGGGTCACACCCGTGGCGGTACCGTGACGTCAGGAGGCACCTCACATGACGGCTTCGAGTCACCCGGTGGACACCGGCCTTCACCAACGACGACTCGATGTCGGGCACGCCTGGGAGTCGTTCGTCGCCCAGGGCGGAACCACTTCCGTCGTGCGACCGGAGATCCTGGACAGCTGGCAGCGATCGTCCGCTGCAGCCACCCTCGACGTCGCCGAGGCGCCGCTGGCCGACGAGGGCGAGACAGCGTCGTTCTGGAACGACTCCCCGTTGCAGGTCGCGGTGGAGCGGGTGGAGCACGATCTGCGCCAGACCGCGCAGGACGGTGATCTCGTGCTGGCCATCACCGACAACGACGCCCGCATCCTGTGGACCTGCGGTGGCCGCGTCATGCGTCGCAAGGCCGAGACCGTCAACTTCGTGGCCGGTGGGCGGTGGGACGACCTGAGCGTCGGCACCAACGCCCTCGATCTCGCCGCCCGCACCGCCCAGACGTCGATGGTGTTCGCGGCCGAGCACTTCGCGCCCATGGTGCACAACTGGGTCTGCTGGGCCGCGCCGGTCAACGATCCGGTCACCGGCGAGCAGCTGGGCGTCATCGACCTGTCGACCACCTGGGATCGCAGCCACCCGATCGGCCTGGCCACGGCGCGGGTCATGGCGCGCCTGATCGAGACCGCGATGCCCGGGACCGAGCGCCATCACCGCCTGCCGCACCGGACGGCCCCGGCGACACCGGGCCTGTCGGTCACCCTGCTGGGTCAGGCCTCCGCCGTCCTCGATGGCCGGCGGCTGCTGCTGAACCGGCGCCAGACAGAGATCCTGGCCCTGCTGGCGATCCACCCCGAAGGACTCTCGCTCGACCGGTTGCACGCGTTGCTGTACGGCGACGAACCCGTCACGCCGTCGACCCTGAAGTCCGAGGTGTCGCACCTGCGCGCGGCCCTCGGCGGGGCCCTGTCCTCGCGTCCGTACCGCTTGCCGATGCCCGTCGAGCTCGACGTCGACCAGGTCATCTGCATGATCCGGGCCGGGCGCGTGCGCGACGCGGTCGCGGCGTACGCCGGTGACCTGCTGCCCGGCACCAACTCCCCCGCACTCACCGAGCTCGCGGACTACGTCGCCGTCGCGGTCCGCGAGGCCGTGCTGGCCGATCCGGAACCTGACGCCGTCGTCGGCTACGGCGCCATCGCTCCCTCGGACACCGAGGTGCTCGAGGTGTGCCTGGCCGCGCTCGGCGACCGGCCGCACCCTGCCAAGGCGTTGCTCAAGGCCCGCCTCACCGCTGCTCGTCGCTGAGTCGCTCGCGCGGGCGTCGACGCCGCGGGTCGCTTCCCAACCATGTGCCAACCCTTCGACGTCTACGGTGTGATCCAGCCCACAGCCGGCTGCGTGCGCACCCACACACCTCAGGGAGAACATCCATGACCAAGATCCAGCTCACCGTCGACGGGGCCACGGTGTCCGATGACGTCGAACCCCGGACGCTGCTCGTGCACTACCTGCGCGAACAGCTGGGCAAGACCGGCACCGTGGTCGGTTGCGACACGAGCAACTGCGGAGCCTGCACGGTTCACCTGAACGGACGCAGCGTGAAGTCCTGCAACATCCTGGCCGTCCAGGTCGACGGGGCCGAGGTCACCACGATCGAGGGCCTCGCTCAGGACGGCGAGCTGCACCAGGTGCAGGAGTCGTTCCACCAGTGCCACGGCCTGCAGTGCGGCTACTGCACCCCGGGCATGATCATGCAATCCATCGACCTGCTGAACGAGAACCCGCATCCCTCCGAGGCCGAGATCCGCGTCGGTCTGGAGGGCAATCTGTGCCGGTGCACCGGCTACCAGAACATCGTCAAGGCCGTGCAGCATGCTGCCGACGCAGGCCAGCACGCCACCGCCGAGGGAGGCTCGAAATGACCGTCACCGAGGAGCCGACGACCCAGGACTCTGGCCCCGTGCCCGAGATCGGGCGTGATCGCCGGCGCAAGGAGGACCAGCGCCTCATCACCGGCCGCACCAAGTGGACCGACAACATCGTCCTGCCGGGGATGCTGCACATGGCCATGGTGCGCAGCCCGTTCGCGCACGCGACCATCACCCACATCGACACCACCGAGGCCAAGGCGTCGCCGAACGTCGTCGCGGTGTACACCGGGTCCGATCTGGACGAGTCCGCCGGCGTGCTCATCAACGCCTGGCCCATCACCCCCGACCAGGTGACGCCGGTGCACGCGCCGATCCCGGCCGACCGCGTCACCTTCGCTGGCGAGATCGTCGCGGTCATCGTGGCGCGCTCCGCGGCCGAGGCCCGCGACGCCGTCGAGCTGGTCGACGTCGACTACGACGAGCTGCCCGCCGCGATCGATCTCAGGGAAGCGGCCGCAGCCAGCCCTGAGAATGGTGGGGCCCTCGCGCACCCCGACCTCGGCACCAACACGTCGGCCTACTGGGTCTTCGACTCCGCAGCGGCCGGCACCGGGACCGATGTCGAAGATGCCATCGCGAAGGCACGTACCGACGGCGTCGTCGTCGAGCGCGAGTTCCGTCAGCAACGCATGATCCCGGCGTTCATGGAGCCGCGCTCGGTCGTGGTCGACCCCTCGGGCGAGCAGCTGACGATGTGGACGTCCTCCCAGGTGCCGCACATCGTGCGCTTCGCCCTGGCCGCCACCACCGGCGTGCCCGAGTCGAAGATCCGGGTCATCGCGCCCGACGTCGGCGGCGGATTCGGCGGCAAGCTGCAGGTCACCCCGGAGGAGTGGATCGCCTGGTGGGTCGCCCGCCAGCTGCACCAGCCGGTCAAGTACACCGAGACCCGCTCCGAGTCGCTGATGGCCGGCCACCACGGCCGCGACCAGTGGCAGAAGCTGACCCTGTCCGCGGAGAAGGACGGCACCGTCACCGGCTTCAAGGTCGAGCTGACGGCCGATCTCGGTTCCTACATCTCGCTGGTCGGCGGCGGCGTGCCGGTGCTCGGCGCGTTCATGTTCAACTCCATCTACAAGTTCCCGGCCTACCACTTCGCCTGTCAGACGGTGCTGACCAACAAGGCCTGGACCGATGCCTACCGCGGCGCCGGCAGGCCGGAGGCCACCTTCGGGATCGAGCGCATGATGGACGAGCTCGCGGTCGCCACCGGCATCGAGCCGATGGAGCTGCGGCAGAAGAACTGGATCAAGCACGAGGAGTTCCCGTTCACCACGGTCGCCGGGCTGGAGTACGACTCCGGCAACTACGAGGCCGCGACCGCAGAGGCGATGGCCAACTTCGGCTATGACGAGCTGCGGGCCGAGCAGAAGCAGCGCCGCGAGGCCGGCGACCCCGTCCAGCTGGGCATCGGCATCTCGACGTTCACCGAGATGTGCGGGCTCGCCCCGTCGCGCGTGCTCGGATCACTGGACTACGGCGCAGGCGGGTGGGAGCACGCCAGCGTGCGGATGCTGGCCACCGGCACGGTCGAGGTCATCACCGGCGCGACGGCGCACGGCCAGGGTCACGCGACGGCGTTCAGCCAGATCGTGGCGGACCGGCTGGGGGTGCCGTTCGAGGACGTCCAGGTGCTGCACGGCGACACCGCGATCGCGAGCAAGGGCATGGACACCTACGGCTCACGGTCGCTCGTGGTCGGTGGCGAGGCGCTCGTGAAGGCGGTCGACAAGGTCATCGCGAAGGCCAAGCCCGTCGCTGCTCACCTGCTCGAGGCGTCGATCGACGACATCTCGTTCAAGGAGGGCAGATTCTCGGTCGCCGGCACCGATCAGGGCATGAGCATCCAGGAGATCGCGCTCGCGACGTTCGCCGCGCACAACCTGCCCGACGGCATGGAGCCGTCACTGGACGCCGACGCCACCTTCGACCCGATCAACTTCAACTATCCGCACGGGACCCACCTCTGCGCGATGGAGATCGACACCGAGACCGGCCAGGTCACGATGCGCAAGTACACCTGCGTCGACGACGTCGGCACCGTGATCAACCCGCTGATCGTGGAGGGCCAGGTGCACGGCGGGCTGGTGCAGGGCATCGCCCAGGCCCTGTTCGAGGAAGCGGTCTACGACGACGCCGGCACGTTGGTGTCGGGCAGCTTCGTGGACTACCTCGTCCCGACCGCGGCCGACCTGATCAGCTTCGACGTGAGCCACCGCTCGACGCCGTCGCTGACCAACACGCTGGGCACCAAGGGCGTCGGCGAGGCCGGCACCATCGCCTCGACGCCGGCCGTGGTCAACGCCGTGCTCGACGCGGTACGGCACTTGGGCGTCGAGGACATCCAGATGCCCTGCACGCCCGAACGGGTGTGGAAGGCCATCCATAAGGGCAGCAACCGGTCCGGTGGCGGAGAGGGCGGCACCGAGCCCACCACCGCCGACGCCGCACCCCACTTCGATCCGTCAGAAGGAGTAGACCGATGATCCCCGCACCCTTTGAGTACGCGGCACCCACCAGCGTCGAGGAGGCGCTCGGACTGATGACCGAGCACGGCGACGAGGCCAAGATCATGGCCGGTGGGCAGTCGTTGCTGCCAGTGCTCCGCATGCGCCTGAACGCCCCGGAGTGGGTGATCGACCTCAGCCGAATCGACACGTTGCGTGGTGTCATCGATGCCGGTGACGCGATCGAGATCGGCGCCATGACCACGCACCACGACGTGCTGCACGATCCGATGGTGGCCGAGCACGCTCTGCTGATCACCAAGGCCGTGGAGCATTTGGCCGACGCGCAGATCAGGCACCGCGGCACGTTCGGCGGGGCCCTGGCCCACGCCGATCCGGCCGGCGACCTCGGCGCACCGACCCTCGCGCTGGGTGCGGAGTTCGTCATCCAGGGCCCCGGCGGCACCCGCACGGTCGGCGCGGCCGAGTTCTTCGTCGACCTGTTCGAGACCGCCATCGGCGAGGACGAGCTGCTCGTCGCGATCCGCGTGCCCAAGCACACCGGATGGGGCGCCCACTACGAGAAGTTCGTGCGGGTGGCCCACCAGTGGCCGATCGTGGCCGTCGCGGCCACCGTCCAGATGAACGGCGACACCATCGCCGAGGCACGGATCGGTCTGACGAACATGGGCTCCACGCCGATGCGGGCCAGCGCGGTCGAGGAGGCACTGCGAGGGGCAGGCCCCGACGAGATCAGAGCGGCGGCCGACCTGGCAGCCGACGGCACCAACCCGCCGAGCGACCTCAACGGCGACGCCGACTACCGCCGACATCTCGCGACGGTCCTCACCCGGCGGGCCGTGCAGGCTGCGGCGAAGGGGTAGGCGGACCAGTGGAGCTGACACACACCTTCACGGTGCCCGCGTCGATCGACCAGACGTGGGCGGCGTTCCAGGACCTGGAGTCGGTGGCTGCGTGCTTCCCCGGCGCGCAGGTGACCTCGGTCGAGGGCGACTCCTTCACGGGTTCGTGCAAGGTCAAGCTCGGTCCGATCGCGCTCGTCTACACCGGTTCGGGTCATTTCGTGGAGAAGGACGTCGCAGCCCACCGGATGGTCATCGAGGCCAAGGGCAAGGACAAGCGGGGCAACGGCACGGCCGGCGCGCACGTCACGGCCCAGCTGACCGACACCGGCGGCAGCACCGAGGTCTCCGTGGTCACCGACCTGGCCATCACCGGCAAACCGGCACAGTTCGGTCGCGGGGTGATGCAGGACGTCAGCGACAAGCTGCTCGGACTGTTCGTGGAGTGCCTCAAGGACAAGGTGGGCGACGGAACCGGTGCCGAGCCGCCGGCCACCGCGCCGGTTACCTCGCCGGATGCCGGCGCGGGCTCGCCGGCCGCAGTCGCCGAGCCGCCCACGGCACCGTCTTCTTCCGGGCCGCCGCCGTCCGGGCCGTCTTCTTCCGGGCCCTCGGAGGCGCCCGCGGCACCCGAGGTCGAGGCGCTGAACCTCGGCGTCACGGTGCTGCCGGTCCTGGTCAAGGCCTACTGGAAGCCGGCCCTGGCCGTGGTGGTGGTCATCGCGCTGATCGTCGGTCGCCGCACCATGAGGTCCGCCGAGTGAGGTCGGCACAGTGAGGTCGGCACAGTCAGGTCGGCACAGTGAGGTCGGCACAGTGAGGTCCGCCGAGGAGTAGTCAGGAGCCCGCGCCGGATCAGCGACGCTTGAACAGATTCTTGACGATCTCGCGGGCCAGCGTGCGCGACGCCTCGCCGACGGCCCGATCGAGCGTGGACGTGCGCCGCGAGGTCGAGCGACGCCGAGACGTCGTGGTCCGACCGCTCTGCTTGGCGATGCGATCCGCCTCGCGGGCGATCTTCCCGGCCTCCTGCTGATCCCACTCCTGCTGGGTCTCAGCCGCCGTGGCGGCATCGGCCGCAGCCGCCACCTTGCCCAGCTTCTCGGCGGCCGACTCGGGGTCGACCGCGGTGCCGTACGTCACGTTCAGCGGCGACGCCGCGACGGCTGCCTGCATCTGCGCGGCCGGCGTCGGATCCATCGATCCCTGCGGTGCCCGCACCCGGGTCCAGGCCACCGGCGTCGGGGCGCCCTTGTCGTTCATCACCGTCACGATCGCCTCGCCGATGGCCAGCTGCTGCAGCACCTCACCGAGGTCGTAGGACGAGGTCGGGTAGGTCGACACGGTGGCCCGGAGCGCCTTGGCGTCATCGGGCGTGTGCGAGCGCAGCTGGTGCTGCACGCGTGATCCGAGCTGGGCCAGCACGTCGGACGGGACGTCCTTCGGCGTCTGGGTCACGAAGAAGACGCCGACTCCCTTGGACCGGATCAGCCGAACGGTCTGGGTGATGGTCTCCAGGAAGTCCTTCGACGCGTCGCGGAACAGCAGGTGCGCCTCGTCGAAGAAGAACACCAGCCGCGGCTTGTCGGTGTCACCGACCTCCGGGAGGGTGCGGAACAGCTGTTGCAGCAGGTACATGAGGAAGGTGGAGAACAGCGCGGGCTGGTCCTGCACGCCCGGCACCTCCAGCAGCGAGACGATGCCGCGCTCCCCGCCCGCGCCGTCGACGGTGCGCAGGAAGTCCGCCACGTCGATCTCCGGTTGCCCGAAGAACACGTCGGCGCCCTGGTCGCCGAAGGCGATGAGCTCGCGCAGGATGACACCGACGGTCGCGCTGGACAGGCCGCCCAGCGCCTTGAGCTCGGCCTTGCCCTCGGGGCCGGTCAGGTGGGTCAGCACGGCCCGCAGGTCAGCCAGGTCGATCAGCTCGAGATCGGCGTTCCTCGCATAGTGGAACACCAGCCCGAGCGAGGACTCCTGCGTGTCGTTCAGGCCGAGCACCTTGGACAGCAGTGTCGGCCCGAAGCTGGCGATGGAGGCCCGCAACGGCACTCCGGTACCCATGCCGCCGAGAGTGAAGTACTCCGTCGGCGCGGCCTGCGGCGTCCACACCTGGCCGATGCTCGCGCAGCGGGCGGCCAGCTTGTCGCTGGGCGTCCCGGGAGTGGCGATGCCGGACAGGTCACCCTTGATGTCCGCGGCGAAGACCGGCACACCCATCGCGGAGACCTGCTCGGCGAGCACCTGCAACGTCTTGGTCTTGCCGGTGCCGGTGGCACCGGCGATCAACCCGTGCCGGTTGAGCATCGCCAACGGGATGCGCACCTGTGCCTCGGGCACGGCCTCCCCATCGACCAGCGCACCGATCTGCAGCGCCTCGCCCTCGAACGCGTAACCGGCCACGACCCCGGCCACCACGTCGTTCACCGCCGGGGCCTGCCCCGCGGGCGTCTGCCCTGTCGAGGTCTGGGCCGCTTGGTTCGCAGCGTCGGCCTGGGCGGCCAGCTCGTCGGCGCGCTGCTGGGCGGCGGCGGCGGCGACCTGGGCATCGGTCGCGGCCTGAGCGGCCGTCGCAGCCTCCTCGGCCGCCTGTCGTGCCTCGTCGCTGGTCGTCATGTCAGCAGGGTACCGGCGTGAGCGCGCCTGCCTGTCTACACTGAGGCCGTGATCTTTCGCAGGGTGGGCGACGGGCGGCCGTATCCCGATCATGGGCTGTCCCAGAGCGGGTGGGCCGAGATCTCGCCGTCCCAGGTTCGGCTCGACGACCTGACCACCACCAAGACCCAGCTCGACCTCGCCCAGCTGCTCGACGAGGACTCCACCTACTTCGGCGACCTGTTCGCGCACGTCGTCAGCTGGAAGGGCGAGCTGTTCCTCGAGGACGGCCTGCACCGCGCGCTGCGCGCAGCCCTGCAGCAGCGGAACATGCTGCACGCACGGGTGCACTCGATCGGACGCACCGCATGAAGCCCACCGGACTGCTCCTGCTCCTCGTGGCGATCGTCATGTTCGTGGGGGGCGGCATCATCGGGTTCAACCTGCTCACGTCCAGCGCGGACACCGCAGTCGCCGCACCCACGTGCACGCCACGCACCATCGAGAAGGGCGAGGACGTCACCCCGAACCTGGTCACGGTCAACGTCTACAACGCGTCCAGGACCGCAGGCCTGGCCAACCGTGTCGCCATCTTGATGCAACGACGAGGATTCCTGGCCGGCACCGTGTCGAACAACCCCACCGACATCGAGACGCCCAACATCGTGATCCTCGCCGCCGACAAGTCCGACCCCCAGCTCACGGTGGTGCGCGCCCAGTTCTCGGGGAAGGTGACCGTCCAGAAGCCCCCCATGGGCTCGGACGCCGAGAACATCAGCGTGCTGGTGGGTCGCAACTACGCGACGAAGGGCCTGAGCAAGAAGGGCAAGACCGCCAAGGCGAAGGCCGACAAGCCCATCGAGGTCTGCCTGCCGGTGCTGCCGGTCAGCTGATCCTCGATCAGCCGCCGGGCGGGTCCCACCCCGCCAGCCGGCCGGACCGACCCACCGATCGCAACCTGTCCTCGGTGGCCTCCCGGACGTGATGGGCGGCGACGACCAGCATCTCGTCATCCATGACGAGCCGGGTCGTCCGGTGCGGCACGAAGGTGCTGTCGGCGCGCACCACGAGCGTGACGGATGCGCCGGCCGGCAACCGCAGCTCACCGACCTCGACGCCGATCATCCTCGATCCCTTGGGGATCCGGACCTGCAACAGATCGGCGGCGACCCGCTCCAGCGGGGCCGCCTCGACCTCCACGTCGCGGATGTCATCGGACAGCACACCGCACCAGGCGGCCAGGCGGCCCAGCGGCGCGGCCTGCACGAGGGTATAGATGACCACCGCGACGAACACGATGTTGAACAGGTCGCGCGAGCCCTCCACCCCGGCCGCCAACGGGATCGTCGACAAGACGATGGGCACCGCGCCACGCAGGCCGGCCCACCCGATGAACAGCTGTTCTCGGATGCCGCGCCTGAACCAGACGGCGCTGATCGCGACCGAGAGCGGACGGGCGACGAAGGTGAGGATCGCGCCCGCCGCCAACCCCGTCCAGACGTGCCACCACTGCAGCTCGGCGGGATCGGCGAGCAGGCCGAGCATCACGAACAGACCGATCTGGGACAGCCAGCCGACCCCCTCCACGAACGACTTCGTGGCCATCCGGTGGGGCAGCTCGGTGTTGCCCAGCACGAGAGCGGCGATGTAGACCGCCGCGAAGCCGCTGGCGTTCAGGCTGGCTGCGGCCCCGTACGCCAGCACGGTGAATCCCAGCACCACCAACGGATAGAGGCCAGAGGCCGGCAGTGCGACCCGGTGCAACAGCTGCGCCGCAGCCCACCCGATGGCGATGCCCACGAGTGCACCGACGACGACCTCGAAGACGATCAGTCCACTGAACTTCCAGATCCCGCCCTCGGCGATCTCGCCGAGGCTGATGGCGGTCACCAGCACCACGATCGGTGCGTCGTTCAGGCCGGACTCGGCTTCGAGGACACCGCTGACGCGATGCTTGAGCGGGACCGCTCGCAGCACCGAGAACACGGCGGCGGCGTCGGTGGGCGTGAGCACGGCGGCCAGCAGCACCGCCAGCTGCCAGTCGAGGCCGAGCAGGTAGTGCGTGCCCACCGAAACCACCAGGACGCTGACCGCCGAACCGGCGGTGGCCAGCAGCAGACCCAGCCCGAGCGAGGGTCGCACGTGCTCCCAGCGGGTCGACAGACCGCCTTCGGCCAGGATCAGGACCAGGGCTCCGAAGCCCAGTGCGAGCGCGAGATCGGCGTCACGGAACTCGATGCCGAGACCGGCGCTGCCGATGATCAGCCCAAGACCCAGGTACATCATGAGCGAGGGCAGCCCTGCGGTCACCGAGACGCGCACGGCGAGGACGGCGAGGATCAGGACGGCCGAACCGACCAACAGGTAGAGGTCGAGGTCGTACGAATCCATGGAACAGCTCCTCCCACGGCACCTCGACGAGTTCTGATTCTACCGAGGGTGGTGCCGGCGTCCGCACCGGTTCCGATGGCGGTGCGCGACATCGTGCTGTTGGGTGGGACCAGTGGAACCCCATGACGTCGGACCCGGCACCATCGGACGTCGCACCCTGATCGCGCTCGCCGGTGTCGCTGTGCTGGCAGCCTGCGGCCGCAGCGGTTCGAGCCCCGCCACGACACCGACGAAGAGGGCAGACGTGACCACGGTCCCCTACGGCGACGATCCGTCGCAGTTCTTCGAGATCAGCCGGCCGTCCGGTACGTCGAAGGGAGTCGTGGTGGTGATCCACGGCGGCTTCTGGAAGTCGCAGTACGATCTCTCGCTCGGACGCCCGTTGGCCTCATCCCTGGCCGAAAGCGGATGGACCGCGGTCAACCTGGAGTACCGCCGCCTCGGCAACGGCGGCGGTTGGCCCACCACGTTC
>JBBSRN010000047.1:0-13190 GCA_038242985.1 Propionibacteriales bacterium
CTTGAGCTCTGCGGTGCGGATCGAACGGGTGGCCTGTCCCAGCGAGACCTCGCGCTCGGGCAGGCCGATGAACTGGCTCGGGAAGTTGCTGACCGCTGGCGTGCCCAGCAGGACGCCGCGGCCCGACCGCAGCACGATCACCTTGATGTCGGTCAGGGCCAGCGCCCCCGGGTCCGCGCCACTGGCGAAGAGGCTGCCGAGGTCGGCGGTCACACCGGCCTGGGCGCGTTGCACCATCGAGTCGTCCAGCGAGCTCTGGAACTCCGAGCGGACCGTCACGTAGATGGTGGCGCTGACCAGCGTCAGCGTCGCCGCCACCGCCGCCGTGGTGAGCACCGCGACCCGGATCGCGAGCGTCATGCGAGCGGTGAAGAACCGCAACGCCCGGTGGGTACGGTCGCGGCTGTGGCGCAAGGTGCTGGTCAGCGCGGCGGGCAGAGTCACGGGGCTGACTTCATGGTGCCGATCGTCATGGTGCCGAGCTTCACGGTGCCGATCGTCATGGTGCCGAGCTTCACGGGGGAGTCTCGCGCAGGACGTACCCGACGCCGCGCACGGTGTGGATCAGCCGGCTCTCGCCCTCGGCCTCGAGCTTGCGCCGGACGTAGCCGACGTACACCTCCAGGGAGTTGGCGGTGGTCGGGAAGTCGAATCCCCAGACCTCCTCGAGGATGAACGTGCGCTCGAGGACTCGCTTGGGCCGGTGCAGGAACAGCTCGAGCAGCGCGAACTCGGTACGGGTCAACGACAACGACCGGTCGCCCCGGGTGACGTCACGGGTCGCCGGATCGAGCGTCAGGTCTGCGAACGTCAGCGGTTCCTCGTCGGCGTCGTCCAACGGCGATCGAGCCGAACGGCGCAGCAACGACCGGAGCCTGGCCAGCAGCTCCTCCAGGGCGAACGGCTTGGTGAGGTAGTCGTCGGCACCGGCGTCGAGGCCGTCGACGCGGTCCGAGACGGCGTCGCGGGCGGTGAGCACCAAGATGGGGACGTCGTTGCCGGCTGCCCGCAGCGCGCGGGTGGCCTCCAGCCCGTCGAGGCGCGGCATCATGACGTCCATGATGATGGCGTCCGGCGCCACCCGCGGGACGACCGCCAGCGCCTCGGCGCCGTCGGAGGCGAGATCGACGGTGTAGCCGTTGAACTCCAGGGAACGCCGAAGCGAGTCACGCACGGCACGGTCGTCGTCGACCACCAGGATCCGCATGGCCACCAGTGTGCCGCTGATGCCTGAGGGATTGCTGAACCTGCCCCGCAACGGGTCAGGTGTCGAGCAGGGCTCGAGCCGCTGCGGCGGCGCGCCCGCCGTAGGTGCCACCGAACAACACCGCGTGCACCAGCAGCGGGTGCAGCTGGTGCAGGCCCACCCGGTCGTGCCAGCCGTCGGCGAGAGGAGCCGCCTCGTCGTAGGCATCAAGCACCCGTTGCAGGTGGGGGATGCCGAACAGCGACAGCATGGCGAGATCGGTCTCGCGATGGCCGCCGTGTGCTGCGGGGTCGATCATCCAGACATCGGCGTCAGCGGCCCACACGAGATTGCCGGACCACAGGTCGCCGTGGATGCGCGCGGGGGGTTCGGCGGGTCCGGCGAGGTCGTGGATGCGGTGCATCACCTGCTCGATCGTGGTGGCGTCGTGCGGTTGCAGGGCACCGCGGTCGACGGCCGCCCGCACGTACGGCATGACCCGGCGGGAGGCGTAGAACTCCGCCCAGGTCGGCAGGGGGCGGTTCGGCAGCGGCGCCAGCCCGATGTACCCGTCGACGTCAGCGCCGAACTCCGCAGATCCGGCTGCGTGCGTGGCGGCCAGGGCGCGACCGAACTTCTCGGCGGCGTCGGAGGTCGGCCGCAGCGGTTCGACCCATTCCAGGATCAGGCAGTCGTCGGCATCGGCGAGGACCTCCGGCACCCGTGCGCCGCCGGCCTCCCGCAGCCAGCGCAGGCTCGTCGCCTCGCGGGCGAAGAATCCCTCGGGAGCCTGGGGCCGAGTCTTGATGACGGCCCCGCGTCCGTCGGTGAGGCGCAGTCGGGTGACGGTGCAGATGTCCCCGCCCGCCACCGGCGTCGTGGAGACGATGCCGACGCCGAGCAGCGCTTCCGCCCGAGCGGCGGTTCCTGCCATGCGCGCCATGTCCCTGAACCTACCGTCTCGCTCAGTGCCGGTCCGCGGCGATCAGCGCGGGCAGGCGCTGCACGAGTCCGTCGACGGTGCGCTCGATCATCGTCAGGGCGTGCTCGAAGCCCTCGGGCCCGCCGTACCAGGGGTCGGGCATCTCCAGGTCGTCCGGTGTGGCCTCGGGGTCGAAGGCGCGGAACATCTGCACCTGATCCTGCTGGTGCACCGTGGGCGCGAGGTCGACCATGTCGGCGTGGTTGCTGGCGTCCATGGCCAGCAGCAGGTCGTGCTCGGCGTACCAGTCGGCGGTGAAGGTGCGGGCCCGGTGCCCGGTGGGGTCGTACCCCGCGTCGGCCAGGGCCGCCGCCGAGCGCGGGTCCATCGGCTCACCGGTGTGCCAGCCGCCGGTGCCGGCGGATGCGACATCGACCTGATCGGCGAGGCCGGCGTCCTCGAGCCGCTGCTCGAGCACCACGTGCGCGGTGGGGGAACGACAGATGTTGCCCAGGCAGACGAGGGCGACGCGGTAGGGGGTCATCGGCGCGAGGAGGTGCCGAACAGCGACGCGACCACGGCCTGGCTGATCGAGATGACGATGGAGGCGACCACCGCCCAGCCGAAGCCGTTGATCATGAAGCTGAGGTCGAACGCATCGGTGAGCGCCTCGGTCAGCAGCAGCAGGAGGGCGTTGATCACCAGCAGGGCGAGCCCGAGCGTCAGGATGATGAACGGAATCGACAGCGTCTTGATGATCGGGGCGATGAAGCTGTTGATGATCGTGAAGACCAGGCCGACGGCGAGCACACCGAGGATCCGGCCACCGGTGCTGGCCGCGTCGTCGCCGATCTTCATGTTGTCGCCCAGCAACCACGCGGCGAAGGCGAGGGAGAGGCTGCTGACCAACCAGGTCGAGAGGAAGCGTTCCATGGGCCGATTGTCTCATCTGGATCCACCGCGCCCGTCCGGTCAGGGTGGGGGCAGCGATGCGGGGTGGGTCGTGCGGGCTGTCTGTGCGAGGACGATCCCGGCGAGCACGATGACGACGCCGAGCACCTGCACGGCGGTCAACGACTCCCCGAACCAGCCCCATCCGAGGATGTTCGCGATGACCGGCTCGAGCATCGCGACCACCGTGACGACCGTGGCGGGCAAGTGGTTCAGAGCCAGCATCGCCAGGAAGAACGGGAGGACGGTGCCCAGCACGACCACTGCCGCGACCATGACCCACGGGTTGACCGACCAGTCGTCCAGCCGTCCGAGCATGCTCGTGCTGGACGCCAGGCGAGGCAGGGTCCAGATCGGTTGGACGATGTTCATCGCCACGGTCGCGAACACGAAGGCCCAGAGGATCACGCGCAGCGGGTCGTCGGTGCCGACGTTGTGCTCGCCGAGCAGGAAGTACGTCGCGAACGACACGGCCGCGAGCAGGGCCATGACGACCCCGAGCCCGTCGAAGGCCAGCCCGGACCAGACCTGCCCGACCAGGGCCAGGCCGCCGAGCGCGAGGGCGACCGCGAGCCACATGCGCTGGTGCACCGGTTCGCGTCGGACGAAACGGACCCACACGATGACCAGCACGGGGGCGAGGTACTCCAGGAGCAGCGCGATGCCGAGCGGCAGCCGGACGATCGCGATGTTGTACGTCAGCTGCAGCGCCGTCACGCCGACCAGCCCGAGCGCGAGCACGAGCAGCAGCGACGAGCCGGTGGGTGGACGCAACGCCGAGCGGCGGATGCACAGGGCCGCGAGCGCGAAGACGACGGTGGACCCGGTGATCCGCAAGGTCGTGAAGACTTCAGGCGTGAGGGCCGAACCCATCGCCACCCGGGACACTCCGCCGTTGAGCCCGAACAGCACACCGACGGCGATCACCATCAGGTAGCCGAGTCGCGGTCGGGGCGTCGTCACCCCCAGATCCTGCCAGCCGCGTCGGGTGGGCCGAACGCGGTGGTCGCGGTGACCAGGGCGAATGGAGTATCGCCGTCGCGCGAGGTAGCCTGAAGCCAGGTGTGATGCCCGTCACGCCCGTGCAGGACACCGAGATTCGCCACCCCTGGATCCTCTCCCTGCACCTGCTGACTCCCGATGGCGGCAATCCCGCGAACGGGCGACGGAAGAGGCCCCGCATGAGTGCACCCCTGACGACCACGACCATCCCCGGCCCCGTTCCCGCAGCCGGGTCCGATGACCTGATCCAGCTGCTGACGCCACGCGGCGAGCGCGTCACCGATCCGGTCTACTCCTTCGACGGCGACATCGCCGAGATCGCGTCGCTGTACCGCGACCTGGTGCTGGCGCGGCGCGTCGACACCGAGGCGTTCGCGCTGCAGCGACACGGCGAGCTCGGCCTGTGGCCCCCGGCGCTCGGCCAGGAAGCCGCCCAGATCGGCTCTGCCCGCGCCCTGCTTCCCCAGGACTTCGCGTTCCCGACCTATCGCGACCACGGCGTCGCGCTGTGTCGCGGTGTGGAGCCGATCCAGCTGCTGGGCGTCTTCCGGGGCACCGACCTGGGTGGGTGGGATCCGGCCGAGCACGGCATCGCCCTGCCGCAGATCATCATCGGGGCCCAGACGTTGCACGCCACCGGTTACGCCATGGGCCTGGTCCTGGAGGGCTCGGTCGGCACCGGTGATCCACAGCGCGACGCCGCGGCCATCGCGTACCTCGGTGACGGGGCCACCAGCCAGGGAGACTTCAACGAGGCGCTGGACTGGGCCGCGGTCTACCATTCGCCGGTCGTGTTCTTGTGCGAGAACAACCACTACGCGATCTCGGTGCCGCTGGAACGACAGACCATCATCCCCATCGCCCGGCGGGCTGACGGCTTCGGCCTGCCGGGGGTGCGGGTCGACGGCAACGACGTCCTGGCGGTCCACGCGGTCACGGCGGCCGCCCTGCAGCGCGCTCGTGACGGTGAGGGCCCCACACTCATCGAGGCCGTCACCTATCGCATGGGCGCCCACACCACGTCCGACGACCCGTCCCGGTACCGCGACGGGGCAGAGGTCGAGGCGTGGCGGGCCAAGGATCCGCTGGAGCGGGTGCGGCTCCTGCTGGTCGCCGAGGGATATGGCGATGACTTCTTCGCTGATCTCGACGCCGAGGCCGAGGCGCTCGGGGTGCGGCTGCGCGCGGATTGCGCCCAGCTGCCCGACCCCGATCTCGGCGAGCTGTTCGAGCACGTGCACGCCGAGATGACCGCCGAGGCCCGTGAGCAGCAGGCCGCCTACGTCGCCTGGCGCGACTCGTTCGAACGGAGCGACGCATGAGCACCCCGCAGAAGACGAAGATGGCGATGGCCAAGGCCCTGAACGCGGGCCTGCGCACCTCGATGGAGTCCAACGAGAAGGTGCTCGTCATGGGCGAGGACGTCGGCAGGCTCGGTGGCGTGTTCCGGGTGACCGACGGGCTGCAGAAGGACTTCGGTGAGGGTCGCGTGATCGACACGCCGCTCGCGGAGTCCGGCATCGTCGGCACCGCCATCGGCCTGACCTATCGCGGCTTCCGCCCGGTGGTCGAGATCCAGTTCGACGGCTTCGTCTACCCGGCCTACGACCAGATCGTCAGCCAGGTCGCTCGCCTGCACTTTCGCAGCAGCGGTGCGGTCAGGATGCCGATGGTCATCCGCATCCCGTTCGGCGGCGGCATCGGCGCGGTCGAGCACCACTCGGACAGCCCCGAGGCGCAGTTCGCGCTGACGTCAGGCCTCAAGGTCGTGTCCTGCTCCAACCCCAACGACGCCTACTGGATGATCCAGCAGGCCATCGATTCGGACGACCCGGTGGTGTTCATGGAGCCCAAGCGCCGCTACTGGGAGAGCGGCGAGGTCGATCTGGAGTCGACACCGGCATCGTTGTGGTCATCGCGGGTCGAACGCCCGGGCCGCGACGCCACGTTGATCGCCTACGGGCCCATGGTCAAGACGTGCCTGCAGTCCGCCGAGGCCGCGCTGGCCGACGGGCTGGACCTGGAGGTCATCGATCTGCGCACGTTGTCCCCGCTGGACCTGGCGCCGGTCTTCGAGTCGGTGCGCCGCACCGGTCACGCCGTGGTGGTGCACGAGGCCCAGCGCACGCTCGGGCTGGGCGCGGAGATCGCCGCCCGCATCACCGAGGAGTGCTTCCACCACCTGGAGGCGCCGGTGCAACGCGTCACGGGATACGACATGCCGTACCCGCCGAGCAAGGTCGAGGACGAGTTCCTGCCCAGCCTCGACCGCATCATCGACGCGGTCGAGCGCGCCCGCGAGATCGGAGCCGTCTGATGCCGCAGTTCAAGCTGCCCGACGTCGGTGAGGGCCTGACCGAGGCCGACATCGTCCAGTGGAAGGTCGCGGTCGGCGATGTGGTGAAGGTCAACGACGTCCTGGTCGACATCGAGACCGCCAAGTCCATCGTGGAGCTGCCCAGCCCGTTCGCCGGTGAGGTCACCGAGCTGCTGGTCGCCGAAGGTGACACGGTCACGGTCGGCACCCCTATCGTCGGCATCGGGACGAGTGCGCGCGCGGCGGAAGCCGCCACCCCCAACCCGGAAGCGGCACCGGCATCGGAGACCGACGCTGTGCCGCCGGCATCGGAGACCGACGCTGTGCCGCCGGCATCGGAGACCGACGCTGTGCCGCCGGCATCGGAGACCGACGCTGAGCCAGCGCCGGAGCGCCAGGCGATGCTGGTCGGCTACGGGCCCAGCAGCGCGGTGCCCACCCGTCGCCGGCGGGCGCATGCGCGTACGGAGCCGTCGGCACTGGTCCGGGAGCCGGCCGCACCGACGCGAGAGGAAGCGCCGCGCCGGCCGATGGCCCGGCCCCCGGTGCGCAAGCTCGCCAAGGATCTCGGTGTCGACCTCGCGGCGGTGCCGTGCGCCGGTGAGATCATCACTCGCGCGGAGGTCGAGGCGTTCGCAGGGGCCCGCGGGGGATCGCCCGCACCTGCGGCGTCCGCCGCGTTGCCGGCACCGGTCGGCTCAGGCGACGTGCGCATCCCGATCAAGGGCGTGCGCAAGATGACCGCGCAGGCCATGGTGTCCTCGGCGTTCACCGCACCGCACGTCACCGAGTGGGTGACCGTCGACGTGTCCGAGACGATGGGACTGGTCGAACGGCTGCGCACGGACCGAGCCTTCGACGGCCTGAAGGTCTCGCCGACCGTCGTGGTGGCGCGGGCGGTGTGCTTGGCCATGCGCCGCACCCCCGAGCTGAACTCCTCGTGGGACGAGGCTGCACAGGAGATCGTGCTCAAGGGATCGATCAACCTCGGCATCGCCGCCGCGACCGACCGGGGGCTGGTGGTCCCGAACATCCGGTCCGCCGACACGCTCACGATGCCGCAGCTGTCAGCCGCGCTCACCGACCTCACCGACACCGCGCGCGCGGGCCGTACCCAGCCCGCGCAGATGTCCGGTGGCTCGTTCACCATCACGAACGTCGGGGTCTTCGGGGTCGACGCCGGGACGCCGATCCTGAATCCGGGCGAGGCCGGCATCCTGTGCGTCGGGGCCATCACCCGCAAGCCGTGGGTGCTCGAGGACGACACCATCGTGCCGCGGTGGGTCACCACGCTGGCGTTGAGCTTCGACCATCGCCTGGTCGATGGTCAGCAGGGCTCGGTCTTCCTGGCCGACGTCGCCCGCATCCTGCGCGACCCGGCTTCCGCCCTCGCCTTCTGAGAGCGCACGTCGAGTGGCGCACTCGCGGGGCCCGGTCCGCGCCACACCCGGGGGCTAGAGCTGTTCGCCGGCCTCGACCCGGGCGCTGATCGTGTTGCCGCTCGGCGCGAGCGGGCACTGCCACTGCTCGTCGTAGCGGCAGCTGGGGTGGTACGCGAAGTTCAGGTCCAGGACCAGCGAGGTGGTGTCCGCAGTCGAGCTGATAGCGGCTCCACCGCTCCCCAGCCAGGCGCCCTTCGTGGTGTCGAGCAGATAGCGGCCACCGCCGTAGGAGCCCCCGTCCGGGCCGACGCTGCCGCTGGTGCCGTCCTTGAGCGGGACGAAGATGCCACCGCCGTACTGGGCCAGCCACCACACGTCGAGACTGCCGTCGACCGGTGCCGGCAGCTCGACCCGGCCGATGCGGTGCAGCGTCACCGCGCCGTCGTCGCCGCCGGGAGCCGCCCGCTCGTCGTGCTCGGCGGGCAGGATCGGCAGCTCGAACCGCAAGGCCGAATCGTAGGGCCAGTACCGAGGGACGATCTGGGGATGCCGGGCCGTCGGGCTGCGCGGATGCGCGGCGAACAGCTCGGCGCGACCGTCCACCCACAGACGATGACCGTCGGCCGGATCGGCTGCGGCGCGCACCCGCGCGTACAGGTCGCCGACCTGCGTGCGCCAGTCGACGAGACCGAGCCAGACGTCGGGGGACGGATCGTGAAGGGCCACCGGGCCACGGTGCCACGAAAGCCGGTCCTACGCTGTGACGGTGAGCCATCCTGACGCCATCGACCGCCAGGCGTACGGGGTGTGGGGAGTCGCGCTCGCGGTGTATCTGCTCGCCGTGTTCCACCGGTCGTCGTTGGCGGTCGCCGGGCTCGCGGCCACGGACCGGTTCGACATCTCCGCCGCGCAGCTCGCGACGTTCACGACCGTGCAGCTGCTGGTGTATGCCGGGATGCAGATCCCGGTCGGGCTGCTGGTCGACCGCTTCGGACCGCGGGCGGTGCTGATCACCGGCGCGTTGACGCTGACCACCGCGCAGACCGGTTTCGCCTTCGCGGACACCTACGGTCTCGCGGTGACGGCTCGCGTCTTCGTCGGGATGGGCGACGCGATGACCTTCATCTGCGTGCTGCGACTGGTCAACGCCTGGTTCCCCGTCCGGCGTATCCCGCTCGTGACCCAGCTGACCGGCGTCACCGGACAGCTCGGCGCCGTGCTCGCGGCGGTGCCGATGACGATCGCGCTGCGCGAGCTCGGCTGGACCCAGGCGTACCTGCTGACCGCATCCCTCGGGTTGGTGCTGACGGTCGGACTGGTCCTCGTGGTGCGCGACGCCCCGCACGGGCGCACCGTGCGCGGGGAGAATCTCTCGGTCTCCCGCATCCGCGCCACCCTCGCGGCCTCGTGGCGCCAACCGGGCACCCGGCTGGGATTCTGGATGCACTTCACCACCCAGTTCAGTGCCACCACCCTGGGGCTGTTGTGGGGCTATCCGTTCTTCGTGCGCGGCGAAGGCCTGTCGCCGGCCGCCGCCGGGACGCTGCTGACGATCATGGTCGTGGCGCTGATGGTCACCGGGCCGGTGCTGGCCCGCGTCATCACCCGGCACCCGTGGCACCGATCGACGATCGTGATCAGCATCGTCGTGGCGATCATGACGATGTGGGCCGTGGTGCTCGTATGGCCCGGGAACGCGCCGATCGGCGTGCTCGTGCTGCTGGTGGTCGTCGTCGGCATCGGCGGCCCGGCGTCGATGATCGGCTTCGATCTCGCACGCACGTCGAATCCGCCGGAGCGGATGGCCAGCGCCACCGCGATCGTCAACCAGGCCGGCTTCGTGGCGAGCCTGGTGCTGGTCATCGCGATCGGCGTGATCCTCGACTGGCGCACCCCCGGTGACAGTGGCGCCTACACACCGTCGGGATTCCGCTGGGCGATGTCCGCGCAGTACGTGCTGTGGGCCGTCGGCCTGGTGCAGCTCGTGCGGTATCGCCGTCGGACGCGCGCAGACCTGCTGGCGATCGATCCGGACGCGCGGCAGAACATGATCGGCCTCGCCTGATCCGGTTCAGACGTCGAAGGTGACGTCCGTGGCGTTCTCGCTGGCCTGCCAGAGCGTGGCAGCAAGGACGGAGTTGTGTGCCGTCGCCGAGGCGCTGGCCGGGCCGGGGTGGCCTCGGGTGCCGCCGAGGCCGAGAGGCCCGAGGTACTCGCCGCCGGTCAGGTTCGGATCGGTCGCCGCCATCAGCAGCGGTTGCGCGCCGGCCTCCGCCGACTGGGAGACGACCCGGGTGAGCTGGTGCATGGCGACCCCGGCCAGCGGGTTGCGGCTCATGCCGGAGCCGGTCTTCGTCAGGTTGGTCGAGGAGATGCCGGGGTGGGCGGCCACGCTCGTGACCGCCAGGCCCGCCGCCTTCGCGCGGCGATCCAGCTCGAGGGCGAAGGACAGGTTGGCGAGCTTGGACTCGGCGTAGGACGACCAGCGGAAGTACCGCCGAGGTGATCCCACGGTCGTCAGGCTGCGCAGGTCGATCCCGCTGGCGCCGGTGTGCGCCAGCGAGCTGACCGTCACGATGCGAGCGTCGCTGCGCTCCAGCAGGGGCCACAGGGTCGCGGTCCACGCGAAGTGGCCGAGGTGGTTGGTGCCGATCTGCAGCTCGAAGCCGTCGGTGGTGGCACGTCGAGGCGGAGCCATGATGCCGGCGTTGTTCACCAGGATGTCGATGCGGTCGAGGCGAGCCACGAGGTCGCGCGCGGCTCGGCGGGTGTCGGCCAGATCGGCCAGGTCCAGCGAGACGACCTCGACCACGGCGCGAGGGGTGACCGCCTTGATGCGATGAGTCGCCTCGGCGGCCTTGGTGCTGTCGCGGGCGGTGACCACCAGCTCGGCGCCGTGCCGGGCCAGCTCGATGGCCGTGGCCAGTCCGAGCCCGCCGGTGACTCCGGTGACGACCGCCCTGCGGCCGGTCAGGTCGGGAATGTCGGCCGTGGTCCAGGTCATGGGTACGACGCTAGCGGGGCCGGCCGATTCCGCACGGCGTGGAGGCCGCTGCAGGCACTACGGCGTGACGGCCATGGCGGCCAGCACGGCGCGACCCAGCGCGGGATCGCCCTCGATGCCCACGTCGACCCGGTCGGCGGTGCGGCGACCGGCCGCGAGGACGGTGAAGGTCTCGGTCGACATCGACAACGTGGTGACGGGACCGTCGACGTCGGCGAGACGCTGAGCGCGCCCGTCGGCGTCGATGCGCACCACGAGGTCGATCGGCGCGTCGCCGGTGACATCCCATCGCACGGTCGTGCCCGGCTCCGGTCGGACCCGCTTGCCCAGCACGTAGGGCATCGCGAACGCGAAGGTCGTCGTCACGATGTGGGCGGCCGTCGAGTCCAGGCCGCCGCGGCGGTGCAGGGCTCGCCGGATGTCCTGCTCGTGCACCCACATGTCGATGCAGCGGTTGCGCAGCAGGACCTCCCACGACCAGCCGATGCCACCGGGGGTGACGGGAGCAGGCTGGTCGGGATCATCGGGCAGGTCGGTCAGCTGCTCGAAACGGTGCCGCACGGCATCTCGCAGCTCGGCTGTGACCTGGGCCAGGGACAGGTCACGACGAGCCAGCACGCCGGCCTCGGTGAAGTGGGAGTCCAGCTCGGATGCACCTGCCGAGCCGGCGTCGGTGGGCGAGTCGTCGCACAGGCCTGATTCGACGTGCGCCAGATGGGCGATGACGTCCTGCACGGTCCACCCGGCGCAGTCGGTGGCGGTGTCGGCGTCGGCAGGATCCAGCCCGTCGGCGAGGGTCAGCACCGCGTCGGCGGACTCGCGCCAGCCCGTCACGTAGGTGGTGAGCATGGTCATCGGGAGCCGGCCGCGGGGGCAAGGGACTTCTTCTGGTTCCGCCGGCAGATGAACGTCCAACCGGCCAGCGCGATGCCGGCGAGCAGGCCGGTGGTGGCGATGGCCTGCCCGCGCTCGCCGCGTGAGGTGAATCCATCGACGATCGCGAACGCGTACGTGGCGTTGTCGACCCGTTTGTCCAGGGGAGCGCACCGCACCTTCAGGCCGTCTCGGCCTTCGGGCAGCAGATTGATCAGGTGCCACTCGGTGCCGTCGGACTCCACGGGCACGTCGATGGCGGCCGGCTCGATGGCGACCGCCTGCTTGTCCAGATCGCGGCCCCGGCAGGCCACGGTGCGTTCGGGCTGCGCGATGTCGGTGAACACCGCCACGCTGGAGCCCTTGGCGTCAGCGCGCTGCTGGGTGACCGGAACCAGGGTCGAGTCGCGCACGGTGTCCCAGGCCCCGGCCGCCACGACGGTCGCGCCGACCCACCCGGCCAGCACGATGAGCACGGCGGCGAGGTAGCCGAATGCACTGGTGACCTTCACTGCTTCACTGTGGCACACCGGTGTGGGGCCAGGGCCCTGACGCGATCGATGACCAGCGAAAACTCGCGGGAGATCGGGCGACGTCGGCCGGGCATGATCGGCTACAGCTTCAGGACGGCGATCGGCAGCGAGGTCGGGCGCGGCGAGCCGCCGTCGGGCTCCACCGTCACGGCGACGCGGTCGGCTGAGGCCAACCGGTGTGCGGCCACGATCGTGGAGGTCGCGAAGGTCCCACGGGAGGTGGCTCCGCCGGAGGCCAGGGTCCAGATCTGATAGGTCTTGCCGCTGGCCAGGGCCGGCAGGTGATCGGCTGCGACGACTGCCGCGCCGCGGGCTCGTGAGGTGACGACACGGACGTTGCCGCCGCCGGCGACGGCCTCGGACCGGGTGGCCGCGTCGGGTGCTGCGAGGACCGACGACACGGCGGAGGTGTTCGCCGCAGGATCCGCTGAGACACCGGGTCGATCGGCCATGTACGTGGCTGTTCCCGCCACGGGGATCACCAGCGCGGCGGCCACGGCGGCGGCCGGCAGCAGCCGGCGCCAGGTGCGGCGCGAGTCCTTCTGGGCGAAGGCACGGTCCTGCGGGAGGGCCGCGACGGTGGACAGGATCTGCGCCCGGAGGTGGGCCGGTGGTGTCATGGCCTGCGAGGCGCCGAGACCTGCGGCGGTGGCCGCGAATCCGGCGAGCTGATTCGTGCAGCTCTCGCACTCAGGCAGATGAGCGTCGAACCGTCGGCGGTCGAGCTCGGTGACGGCGTCGAGCGCGTAGGGGGCCACCAGCGCATGGATGTCGCTCATGGTGGTGGCTCCTCTCGAGGGTTGGTCGTGCTGACAGTGGGCGCTCACCGGGGGATGAGCGCCCACTGTCGTGGCCGGCTTGGATCAGCTGGCGGGAGTGGTGTTCACGGTGATCTTGGCGACGCCCACGAGGAGGTCCTCGGTGACGGCGTCGGTCTTGAAGGTGCCGTTGAGCAGCTCGGCGGCGACCGGTGAGATGAACACCTTGGTGCCTTCGAGGATGGCGGTGTCGCCCTCGGTC
>JBBSRN010000048.1:0-13015 GCA_038242985.1 Propionibacteriales bacterium
GATCAGGTTGGCGGCGAGCGTCCCGCCCGGATAGGTGCGCACGGTCTGCTTCTCGCTGAAGACGCCGGTCAGGCCGGCCTCGGCCACGGCGGACAGCGCCTTCTTGGCGGTCCATGCCGGCACGTCGCGCTCGAGGTAGACGAATCGCGAGTCAGGCGTGCGCAGCTTGTCGATCAGCTCGAAGTAGTCGGTGTCGCCACCGAGGTGCTTGCGCAGCAGCCGCGCGATCTGGGGCGCCTTGTCGGCGGTCATGCTCGGATCGGCCGTGAGGGTCAGCGCATCGACGCTGGAGGCGAGCTCCTCGCCGTTGCGGTCCAGGATGACGCCTCGCGGAGCCGGCACGGTCGTGCTCGCGGTCCCGGCATCGACCGCCATCGCCGCGTAGGCGCTGGCGTCCACGCCCTGGATCTGGAAGAGGCGTGCGCCGAACAGCGTGAAGAGCGCCACGACCAGCACGAGGCACACGCGAAGTCTGCTGCGCGACACGGCGTGGCTGGGGGCCGATCGGCCTGGAGTCTTCATCGATTGCCCTTCTTCGCCGGCTTGGGCTTGCCGAGCACCGTGCCGTCGGACAGGCGCAGGAACGCCGGGTTGGTGTTGCGCACCATGCCGAGCGACGTTGCTCGGTCGGCGACGCTGGCTGGGCTGTGCATGCGGTCCACCTCACGGGCCAGTGCCTGCTGCTGCGTCTGGAGCGACGCGACCTGCTTGTCCAGCTTGGCCTGCTCGAAGGCCTGGGACTGCAGCAGCGTGCTGGCAACGATCAGGCCGACCAGTCCGGCCGACAGCACCAGCAGCACCACCACGACGAACGGTGCCCGCCGAGCCTGGCTGCGGACGGGACGCACCAGCCTCAGCCCGACCTCGCGCACATCGATGACGCCCTCGCGCAGCGAGTCGCTGGCTCGGGTCTGCAGGGCCAGCAGTGCAGAGGAGGTGCGGTCGGTCATGAGGCGATCCGTTCGACGGCGCGCAGGCGCACGGACTTGGCACGGCGGTTCAGCTCGATCTCGGCGTCGTTGGCCTGTTCGGCGCCGCGGGTCAGGTTGCGGAAGCGAGGGAGGTGGTGCTCCGGCACCACCGGCACGCCGGGCGGCACGTCGGTGGTGGTGACTGCCGCGAAGGCCCGCTTGGTGATGCGGTCCTCGAGCGAGTGGTAGGCCAGCACGACGATGCGGCCGCCGGGGGCGAGGACGTCGAGGGCGTCCGGGAGCGCCCGCCGGTAGGCGCCCAGCTCGTCGTTGACCTCGATGCGCAGCGCCTGGAACGTGCGCTTGGCCGGGTTGCCACCGCGGCGCCGGGCCGGAGCGGGGATGCAGTCGCCGATCAGCTCCACCAGTGGACCGTTGGAGGTGAAGGGCTCGCTCTGGCGACGGTTGACGACTGCCGACGCGATGCGCTGGGCGAACCGCTCCTCGCCGTACTCGCGCAGCACCCGCGCAAGATCACGGACCGCATAGGTGTTCAGCACGTCCGCAGCAGTCAGCTCGTCCTCGGGGTTCATCCGCATGTCCAGCGGTGCGTCCTGCGCGTAGGCGAAGCCCCGGTCGGCGAGGTCCAGCTGCATGGAGGAGACCCCCAGGTCGAACAGCACGCCGTTGACGGTCGTGAATCCGGCATCAGCCACGGCCGCACCGATCTCGTCGTACACCGCGTGCACGAAGGTGACCCGATCACCGAACGGCGCCAACCGGTCCTTCGCGCGATCGATGGCCTGCGGATCGCGGTCGATGCCGATGACATGAAGATCCTCGAACCGGCGCAGCATCGCCTCGGCGTGCCCGCCGAGACCGAGGGTGGCGTCGACGACGACCGGTGCAGCATCGGTGATCGTCGGCTCGAGCAGATCGAGGACCCGGTCCAGCAGCACTGGCACGTGGCTGGTCACAGGGCGCCCATCAACAGCGCGAACCCGATCGCCACGACGACCGACGACACCAGCGAGAACGCCATCAGGGCAAGACCGTCGGCCACGTCGTGTCGTACCCGCCTGACCGTCTGCATGATCGCCTCCCGTCCCTGTCGTTGGTGTCTGTCGTTCGTGCTAGCCGGCTCGTGATGGTTGGCGGTTCCACGGATCTGCTCCGTGGAACCAGATCCGCGACCGGGTGGGTCTGGCACCGGGGAAGTGATGTCAGAAGCACTCGGGCGCAGATCTGGCTGCGCGGCATGCAGTGGAGTCGCTCAGAAGATTCCGGGCATCACTTCCTCGGACATCTCCGAGAACGGGACCTCGAGGTTGGCCTGGAACTCATCCCAGCGGGCGCTGTCCCAGATCTCGATGCGATCCATGGCGCCGACGACGGTGCACTCCCGCTCCAGGGACGCCCACGTCCGCAGCACCTGCGGGATCGGGACGCGGCCCTGCTTGTCAGGCATCTCCTCGCTCATTCCGGAGAAGAACATGCGGACGAAGTTGCGGGCGCCTGAGTTGGTGAAGGACAGCTGACGCATCCGGTCGGAGAAGACGCTGAAGTCATCCGGCGTCCAGCCGTAGATGCAGTTCTCCTGACCACGGGTGAGGACGACGCCACGTTCGAGCCGGGACCGGAAGCGCGCCGGAAGGGTGAGGCGGCCCTTCTCGTCCAGACGAGGGGTGAAGGTGCCGAAGAAGGTCGTTGCATCCGGACTCACCCCTTTCCTCCCCTTCGTGTGCGATCGGGCCTATTTCCCCCACTTCGCTCCACTTTACCCCACGTTGCCCCACTGTCAACGACATTCGCCCCACTTCGGCTGGCATGTCAGCACGCAACGCCCCCACGGTGCTGTCGCCGGATCCGGCTCCGGGCATGAAAAAACCGCCCCCGTCGAAGACGGTGGGCGGTGGTGGGGGCTGGTGGGGCACTTTCGCGCCCCGGTGGGGTCAGGTGAGGGTGCTCAGCGGTCGTCGCCGTCCTGGCGACGCTGCCAGCGCTCTTCCATGCGGTCGACGAACGATCCGGAGGACTTCCCGCCGCCGCTGCTGCGTGAGCCCGCGCCAGGCGAGGTCGCGCTGGCCCGGCCCGACGGCTGGTCGCTGCCGGCGATGCCGCGACGCCACGCCATGGCGAACGCGTACCCCGAGGCGAGCATGGCCAGGAATCCCACGATGCCGACCCAGGTGACCGCGATGACCGCTCCGGTGAACAGCACCACCAGGCCGAGCACGAACCCGAGACCGGCGATGATGGCGACCCGGCGATTGTGCGCAAGCAGCTTCGATCCGCGCAGCGTGGAGGCGAAATCGGGGTCCTCGGCAGCCAAGGACTGCTCGAGCTGCTGCAGCATACGAGCTTCTTCGTCGGACAACGGCATGGTCGTCGCCTCCCTGGTCGAGTGTGTCTACGCCGAGTCTAGGCGCGCGATCGACTGCAAGCCAGCCGACAATGCTGTGAAGTCGCCGTGATCTGCGACCAGGCGCTCCAGGGCGTAGAGAGCGTCGCGTGCGCCGGGTTCGATGTCGACCAGGGCGCTCGGCACCAGATCGGCGAACACCCGTAGGGCGTGGGACGCCACCGGGGTCAGACCATGGGTCACGAGCAGCTCATCGAGCTCGGCCACGACGAACCGCCGGGGGCCCATCGACCGGGTGTCCCAGTGGGCCAGGTCGGTGGAGTACATCCGGGTCGCCGCCGCGAAGTCCCCCGCGAGGGCTCTCGCCACGACCCCGGCGAGCCGGCCCGCCACGACGACGCTCGCGTGGCCACCGGGACGCAGAGCGGAGGACACGACCGAGAGCGCCTGGCCCGGATCATCGACATGTTCCAGCACCCCGTGGCAGAGGGCCAGGTCGAAGGATCCGGCCTCCACGTGCTGCAGCAGGTCGGTGGTGTCGCCGAGCAGTCCTTGCACCGTCCCGGGGACGTCGCCGGCGCGAGTGGCATCGGCGGAGCGTCGTTCCAGGGAGGCCAGCGCATCGGGGCTCGGATCGACGATCGTCACGTCGTGACCGGCCTGCGCCAGACGCACGGCGTCACTGCCGGTGCCGCCGCCGAGGTCGAGGACCTTGAGCCCCGTGCTGCCGGCCACATCCACAGCGTCGAGCACGGACTGCCACATCACCTCGGTGCGCACCGGACCCATGCGATCACTGTTTCACACCGGCACGGGCTACTCTTCGCCCGTGGCGAACGTGGTGGTGGTCGGTGGCGGCTTCGCCGGGATGTCGGCCGCAGCACGGTTGGCCAAGCTGCGCCACGACGTCACGCTCGTGGAGTCCAGAGCTCGTCTCGGTGGCCGACTTCGCGGCGTCGAGATCCACGGGACGTCATGGCCCCTCGACGTCGAGACGGTCACGCTGCCCGGGGTCTTCCGCGATCTCTTCCGCAAGTCCGGGCGCCCGCTCGAGCGCTCCGTGGAGATGACGCTGACGCCAGCGCGCCGGCACCTGTTCCCCGGCGGGCCGGCACTCGACCTGCCGTTCGGCGATCGCGCCCTGCAGCACGATGCCATCAGCGCCGTGCTCGAGCCGGAGTTCGGCTCGGTCCAGCCCGCCGATGAGTGGTCCGACTGGGTCGACGCCTGGCCGGAGCGTTGGGACGTCCTGCGCCGATGCCTGCTCGATCGCACTAGCGAGGGTCGGGGCGATCTGGACCGTCCGGCCCGTCGCACGCTGGACGTCAGGCGGTCCATCGCTCGACTGGCAGACCGACAGATCGACGACGACCGACTGCGCAAGATCGTGCTCGACCCGCTGCGCCTCCAGGGACAGGACCGATCGACCACGCCCGGCTTCACCGCGGTGACTCACTACCTGGACCGGACGTTCGGCCGCTGGGAGTTCGCTGGCGGCTTTGCGGCCCTGGCCGATGCCCTGGAGGTCCGACTCGGCGAACGGAAGGTCGCCGTCGCGCTCGATGAGACCGCCCACGAGCTGGTCTTCGACGGCACCGGCACTGATCGCATGGTGACGGCTGTCGTGACCGATCGGCGGAGCCTGTCCGCGGACATCGTGATCTGGTGTGCACCCACGTGGCCCACTCCCCTGGCGCGACCGCGCGGGCTGCAGGCCATTCCCGCCTCGCGCACCTTTCTCACCCTCTCCCCGGACGCACCGGTGCTGCCGCGCGACGTGCTCGCTCACACCAATCCGCCGGTCCAGATCGCGTCCCACGACCGCCAGCACTGCACCCTGATCCACCACCAGGGCGGCGAGGATCCTGTCATCTCCCTGGCCCGTGCCGGCCTCGACCTGCGAGCGCACGTCGTCGACCGCTCGACGCTCTCACCACCAGATCTCGTGCGCCTCGGCCACTGGGGCTGGACGTGGCAGGGATGGACGACCATCGACGATCACCCCGGCATCGCCTCGAAGCACGGTCTCTTCTTCGCCGGCGCCCACGCCTGGCCCGGTGGGACCCCCGAGGCCATCGGCATGGCCACCGCCGCCATCGCCGAAGCCGTCGGCCCCGCCCCCCGCTGACGGGTCGGTTTACCACGGTACGTAGGCAACGGTCCTCCGACCGTGGGAAGTTTCCCGCGGTCGGAGCGGGATGTCCTACGTACCGTGGTAAACCCTCCCCCGCCGCGAATCTCAGAGGCGCCCTTCGGCGCGGAGCTTCTCGAATATCTCCCGGGTGGCCTTCGAACGGTTCAGGGTGATGAAGTGCAATCCCGGCGCGCCTCCCTCGAGCAGGTCGCGGCACAGCTGGGTGGCCAGCTCGATGCCGACCGCGCGCACTGCCGCCGGGTCCTCGCGGACCGGCTCGATCTGCGCCAGCACCTCAGCAGGCATCGCGGCCCCGGACAGCTCGGCCATCCGGGCGACCTGCGCGAAGTTCAGGATCGGCATGATGCCGGGCACGATCGGCAGGTCTGCGCCGAGCACACGCACCCGGTCCACGAGCCCGAAGTAGTCCGACGGCCGGAAGAACAGCTGGGTGATGGCGTACTCGGCGCCGCGGCCGGCCTTGTCCACCAGCACCTGGGCGTCGTGATCGATCGACGCGGCATCGGGATGGCCCTCAGGAAAAGCGCCGACGCCGATGCGGAAGCCGCCCAGCTCATCGGCCAGCTGCACCAGCTCGATGGCGTGGGTCAGGCCGTCGGGGTGCGACTCCCAGGGCGCTCGCGGACCGCCCTGAGGATCACCGCGGATGACGAGGACATCGGTGACCCCGGCCGCCGCGTACTGCTTCAGCACCGATTCGAGCTCCGCGCGGCTCTGCGAGACCAGGGTGAGGTGGCCGACCGGTCGCATCGCGGTGCGGCTGCCGATCTGCTCGGTGATGCGCACCGTGCGTTCCTGGCTCGTGCCGCCCGCGCCATAGGTCACGGACACGAACGTGGGATCGAGTGCTTCCAGATCGGCGAGGGTGCGCCACAGCACCTCCTCGCCGTCGTCGTCCTTCGGCGGGAAGAATTCAAAGGAATAGGTCGGCTGCGGTCCCCTGAGCGCGTCGACGAAGGACCGGTCGGCGTCTGGCATGAGGCAACGGTATCGTCCGAACGTGACCACCCCTGACGACCCCGTGGCCGCTGAGACGGCGTTCCGCCGCGAGATCGACGCGGCAGTCGAGCGCTTCATCTCCGCGCGGATCCCTCAGTTCGAACCGCTGGGCGACGAGGTCGTCGAATTCATCACCAGCGCGGCCCAGTTCGTCAGCGGCGGCAAACGCCTGCGCGCCTCGTTCTGCCGGGCCGGGTGGTTGGCCGCCGGCGGCGCGGACGGGGACACCGAAATGATCGAGGCGTCGGCCGCCATCGAGCTGTTGCAGGGCAGCGCGCTGGTGCACGACGACCTGATGGACGGCTCAGACACCCGGCGGGGTCACCCGAGCGTCCATCGCGACTTCGAGGCTCGCCACCTGGCCGACGGACGCGTCGGGGACGCCGCGTCGTACGGGGAGTCGGTCGCCGTGCTGATGGGCGACCTGCTGCTGTCGTGGTCCAACGAGATGCTCGTCGCAGCCGCGTCCGGCGTCGGCAGCGAGGCGGGCCGCACGGCGATCGGCCTCTACGACCGGTGCAAGGCAGAGGTCACGGCCGGGCAATTCCTCGACGTCACCGCGCAGACCCGTCCCGACGTCAGCGTGGCCGACGCGATGATCGTGGTGCGCTACAAGTCGGCGAAGTACACCGTCGAGCGCCCCCTGCAGATCGGCGCCGCCATGGCCGGTGCCGACGACGACCTGCTCGATCGACTGAGCGCCGTGGCACTACCGCTGGGCGCGGCATTCCAGCTGCGCGACGACGTCCTCGGAGTGTTCGGCGACCCGGCGCTGACCGGGAAGCCCGCCGGCGACGACCTGCGCGAGGGCAAGCGCACCGTCCTGGTGGCGCGCGCTCTCGAGCTCACCGACGTCCACGGCCGCGCCACGATCATGGCGGACCTCGGCACCGAGGCCGTTGATGGCGTCCGCGACCTCATCCGCGACAGCGGTGCGCTCGACGCGGTCGAGGCCGACATCGCGCGACTCGAGGCCGAGGCGGACGCCGCCATCGAAGCTCTCGACGCAGTCCGGCCGGGGGCCGGCGAGGCGCTCGTCCCGCTCGCGCTCAGAGCAACCCGTCGAGATCGGTGAGCTCCGGGGCCTGCAGCACCACCACCGCGAGCGCGCTGGCCTGGGTGGACGCATCGCGGAACAGCTCCAAGATGGTCTGGGCCAGCTCGGGATCGACCTGCGTCAGGTCGTCGCACCCGGTCCAGACGATCAGCACGGGTGCGACCGCCAGATCGCCCAGGACGTCCCACAGCGCGTCGAGATTGCGACCGAACCACTCCGGCAGGTCCCAGGCGGTCGCGATCTGGTCGTAGAGCTGGGCCGCGTCCTGCACCGTCGTGGTGTCGAGGTCACGCACGATCCAGCCGCTCCGCGAGGCTTCGCCCCCGATGTCCCTGGAGGAGTCGCCGCGCCAGGCGAACAGCCCGGGCGCGATCTCGCCCAGCAGCAGCGCCGTCAGTGCCGCGGTCACGATCGGTCCCCAGCGGCGCGGACCTGTCGAAAGGATCGGTAGTGGTCGTCGGTGTAGTACATCTCGCCCGCCTCGCCCTCCACGAGCCGGCGAGCCCCCCGATCGTTCGCACCGGGGGTCCGGACGGTGTACTCGCGCCAGTAACCGCGCCGGTGGGCCGGCAGGTGGCGCTCGCGATTCTGGAACACCGCACCGTCCCGGTCGTACGTGAAGGGACCGCCGGCGTCGATGGCGGCGATCATCGCGCGCCCCTCTGCCGGCAGGGCCCGCTCGGCCGCCGTCTGCGCCGAGGATCCACGCGGCGCCGCACTCGGCGTGACCCGGGCCTGATCTGGACCGGCGGACGGCTGGGAGGTCTGCGGCACGATGACGGCGAACCAGGCCACGGCCACGGCGACCAGCAACAAGAACATGGCGACGCGACGCATGACACCATGGTGGCGTACGCCGCGGCTCGGCGGGCGCGCGAATCCTCACACCGCCGGGGTGGCTACGGCACGCCGAGCCCGCCCACGAGGTCCGAGTCCATAGAATCGGCCAGGAACCGACGATTCGATCGACCGGCCGAGGAGGGCGGACGTGGCAGTGCAGAGTGACGACGCCCTGGTGGGACGCGTCCTCGACGACCGCTACGTGATCGGTGACCGCATCGCCCGGGGCGGCATGGCCAGCGTGTTCCGAGCCACCGACCAACGACTCGATCGCGAGGTCGCCGTCAAGGTCATGCACCACGCCCTGAGCGACGACCAGCAGCTCACGGACCGATTCGTGCGCGAGGCGAAGTCCGCCGCCAAGCTCAACCACCGCAATGTCGTGTCCGTGTTCGACCAGGGCAAGGACGGTGACATCGCCTACCTGGTCATGGAGTTCGTGCCCGGACGCACCCTGCGCGACCTCATGCGCGACGAGGCGCCGATGCCGGCGGTGCGAGCCCTGGCTCTGGTCGAACAGGTGCTCATCGCACTGTCAGCTGCCCATGCAGCGAAGATCATCCATCGCGACGTCAAGCCCGAGAACGTCCTGATCACGCCCGACGGCGACGTCAAGGTCGCCGACTTCGGACTCGCTCGCGCGGTCAGCGCCGCCACCACGGCCACCGGCGGCACGTTGATCGGTACCGTCTCCTACCTCGCGCCCGAGATCGTCCTGCACGAGGGAGCCGATGCGCGCTCAGACGTCTACGCGGTGGGCGCGATGCTCTACGAAATGCTCACCGGCTTGAAACCGCACGTCGGCGAGTCGCCGATCCAGGTCGCCTACAAGCACGTTCATGAGGACATCCCTCCCCCGTCGGGCATCATGCCCGGCCTGCCGGCGTTCGTCGACGCGCTGGTCGCGCGAGCCACGGTCCGCGACCGGGACCAGCGCTCCACCGACGCCCGGGTGCTGTTGCAGCAGGTGCGATCGGTACGTCGCGCCATCGAGGCCGGCGTCACCGAGGACGACGATCTCGTCGCTGACCTGTTGCCGCGCGCGGGCGCTCCCGCCACGTCGACCGGATCGAGCAGCAGCACGTCCGACGGCGTGAGTGATGACACCGTCGCGGTTGCTGTCGCCGCCGGCGCGGCTTCGGGCTCGGCAGCGGCAGGCGCCCCGACCCAGACCGTCAGCACTCGAGACCGCACTGCGTATGCCGATTCTGCCGAACACACGGTTCAATGGGATGGCAGGTCGTTGCCCTCATCGGCCGCGGCTGGCTCGGCAGTGGCGTCCAGACCGACCGGGCTGCATCCGCCGGTGAGCGCCGCGAGCTATCGCGAGATGCGGTCGGCGCAGCCACCCTCGCGTCGCGGACGTCGGTTGCTGATCGGAGCCATCGTCGCGGCGATGCTCGCGGCGCTGATCGGGTGGTACGTCGCCGACGGTCGCTACACCACCACCCCGGTGCTGGTCGGCAGCCAGGAGAAGGTCGCGAAGTCCGACGCCGAGTCGGCCGGTTTCACCTTCAAGATCGACGAGCGTCGGTTCTCCGAGACGGTGCCGGCCGGTGTGGTGATCGCCACCGAACCCGGCGCAGGCGCCAAGATCCTGCCCGACGCCCTCATCACCGCGGTCGTGTCCAAGGGCAAGGACCGCGTCGTCCTGCCCACGAAGCTCAAGGGGCTCACCGTCGACGAGCTGACCACCAAGCTCGAGGCGGTCGATCTCGTGCTGGGCGATCAGACCAGCAGGTTCGACGAGTCGGTCGAGAAGGACCGCGTCATCAAGGCGGTGAGCATCAAGGCCGACGAGCAGCTCAAGCGCGGCACCCGGGTCGACGTGCTCATCAGCAAGGGCCGAAAGCCCATCGCGATCAACGACTTCGCCGGTCGTCCCGTCGAGGAGGGGCGTTCGGCCGCCGAGCAGACCGGTCTGCAGTTCATCGTCCAGGAGAAGTTCAGCGACGACGTCGACAAGGGCGTGATCATCAGCCAGACGCCCGACAGCGGAATCTTGTACAAGGGCGACACCATCACGTTCGTCGTGTCGAAGGGCGAGGACCTGGTCAAGGTTCCCGACGTCGTGGGCAAGACCAGACCGCAGGCCAAGAAGATCTTGAAGAAGGCCGGCTTCGAGGTGCGCGCGTTCCCTGATGCCGGCGACTACGAGGTCGCCAACCAGAGCCCGGACGGCGGCAAGAAGATCAAGCGCGGCGCGACGGTCAACATCGCCTTCTTCTGATGACTCGATCGACCCGTCGCCTGGCGATGCTCGCCCTGGTGGCCGTCACCATGGTCTGGGGATCCACGTTCTTCCTGATCAAGGATCTGCTGGACCGGGTCCCCGCCTCGGACTTCCTGGCGTTGCGGTTCGCGATCGCGACCGTGGCCCTGGTCGCCATCGCCCCACGGGCATGCCTTCGCCTGTCAGCGCAGACGCGTCAGCGCGCCGTGGTCGCCGGGGTGGTCTACGGGGCCGCGCAGCTGCTGCAGACGGTCGGGCTGGGCCACACCGACGCCAGCGTGTCAGGCTTCATCACCGGTCTGTACGTGGTTGCCACTCCTGTGATCGCCGCAGCAGCCTTCGGCATCCGCATCGAGCGCCGGGTGTGGGCTGCCGTCGTGCTCGCGACCGCGGGCCTGGCCGTGCTCTCGCTGCGCGGTGCCAGCGCCGGCTTCGGCGAGCTGGTCACGTTCGGCTGCGCGCTGCTCTACGCCGTGCACATCGTGCTGCTGTCGCGGTGGGCGCGCAGTGAGGACGCCATCGCCATGGCCACGATCCAGATGGCCACGATCGCCGTCATGAGCGCCGTGTTCGCCGCCCCCGGTGGCATCACGGTGCCCGATCGCGCCGGCGACTGGTGGTCCGTGCTCTACATGGCCGTGGTCGCAGGAGCCCTGGCGATGCTGGCCCAGACCTGGGCCCAGGCGCACCTCGACGCCGCGCGCGCCGCCCTCGTCATGACCTTGGAGCCGGTGTTCGCGGCCACGTTCGCCGTCGTTCTTGGCACAGAGTCCGTGCACGGGCGGCTGCTCGTGGGAGGTGGGCTCGTCCTGGCCGCGATGATGCTCGCCGAACGATCGGGGCGTCCTGCTCCGGCGCCGACCTGAGGGCTCCCTCGCGGCCGGACCTGCGGATCAGTCGTGGGTACCGAGCATCTCGGCCACCAGGAACGCGAGCTCGAGGGACTGCGCGCGGTTCAGCCGAGGGTCGCAGAGCGTCTCGTACCGGTTCTTGAGGTCCTCGGCCGAGACCTTCAGCCCGCCACCCATGCACTCGGTGACGTCGTCGCCGGTGAGCTCGACGTGCAGGCCGCCGGGCCAGGTGCCGAGCGAACGGTGCACCTCGAAGAAGCCCTGCACCTCATCGATGACGTCGTCGAACTCGCGCGTCTTGTAGCCGGTGCTGGCCTCGAAGGTGTTGCCGTGCATCGGGTCGCAGACCCAGGCGACCTCCAGGCCCGCCGCGGTGACCTTCTCGATCAACGGCGGGAGTCCGTCGCGGATGCGACCGGCACCGAAGCGGGTGATGAAGGTGACCTTGCCGGGGGTCCGCTCCGGGTTGAGCTTCTCGTACAGGGCGATGGCGTCGTCGGCGGTGCTGGTGGGTCCGAGCTTCACGCCGATCGGGTTGGCGATGTGACTGAGCAGCTCGACGTGGGCGCCGTCCAGCTGACGGGTGCGCTCCCCGATCCACACGAAGTGACCCGACACGTCGTACGGGCGCTCGGTCCGCTGGTCGATGCGCGTCATGGCGTGCTCGTACTCCATGATCAGCGCCTCGTGCGAGGAGTAGAAGTCGACCGTGTGGAACTCATCGGGATCGACACCGATCGCGTCCATGAAGGCGAGCGCGCGATCGATCTCGGTGCCGATGCGCTCGTAGCGTTCGCGCACCGGGCTGTTCTTGACGAAGTCGGTGTTCCAGGCGTGCATCTGCCGCAGGTCGGCATAGCCGCCGGTCGTGAAGGCGCGCGCTAGATTCAACGTGGCCGCCGACGCGTGGTAGACGTCGACCAGGCGGTGCGGGTCGTGAGCACGCGCTTCGGCGGTGAAGTCGAATCCGTTGACCGCATCGCCTCGATAGGCCGGGAGGGTGACGCCGTCGCGGGTCTCGTCGTTGCTGGAGCGCGGCTTGGCGTACTGGCCGGCCAGACGACCGACCTTGACCACCGGGACGCTGGCTGCGTAGGTGAGCACGACCGCCATCGACAGCAGCACCCGCAGCTTGTTGCGCACGTTCTCGGCCGTGACGCCCTCGAACGTCTCGGCACAGTCACCGCCCTGCAGCAGGAATGCCTCGCCGCGCGCCACCGCACCCAGTCGCTCGCGCAGCTGGTCGCACTCGCCGGCAAAGACCAGCGGCGGCATCCGGCGAAGCTTCTCGACCGCGGTGTCGCGGGCGGCCGGATCGGCGTAGGTGGGCTGCTGAGCAGCCCCCATCGCACGGAGGTCGTCGAGAGAAGGAATGCTCACCGGACAAGTCTACGGGGGGCGTCCGTCAGCCGGCGACGGGCCGAGCCCCGCGACGCCAGGCAACCACGGGCCGAGCACAGCGAGGCAAGGCGCCCGGGCGCAGCCTGGCAGCAGCGACGAAGGAGGTGCTGGAGCGGCGCGGAACGAGCCCCCCGTCGCGAGGCTAACACGGCCCGGGCGCAGAGAGGCAAGGCGCCCGGGCGCCGCGCGCCCGCCGCGACCAGGGC
>JBBSRN010000049.1:0-12890 GCA_038242985.1 Propionibacteriales bacterium
CCGTGCAAGATGGGCCGTGCAAGATGGGGCAGTGCAGCTCACCGTGATCGGCGACGTCGTCCCCTCCGGCGGCTGGCTCGCCACCACCCTCGTGGCCCTGGTGGCCGTCGTCGGCCTGATCCTGCGGGTCGTGGCCCTCGGTGTCATCCCGGGCAACCGGAAGCCGTCGACCGGGATGGCGTGGCTGCTGCTGATCCTGCTGGCACCGGGGATCGGCTTCCTCGCCTTCCTCTTCTTCGGCAGCAACCAGGTGGGCTCGAGGCGACGGGAGCGACAGAGCGAGATCAACGCCACCATCACTGACGCGACCCGCGACCTGCCCGACCTGCCGGAGGACTCGAGCGCCCCGACGTACCTCGGCTCGGTCGTCACCCTCAACCGCCGACTCGGAGCGCTGCCGCTCGTCGCGGACAACAGCGTCGAGGTGATCTCGGACTACGCAGGCTCCATCGCCGCGATGACCGAGGTCGTCTCCGGCGCACAGCGTTACGTGAACATCGAGTTCTACATCGCGGCGTGGGACGACATGACCGGTCCGCTGTTCGAGGCCCTGGCGGCCGCGGCCGCGCGCGGCGTCACGGTGCGCCTGCTGTTCGACCACCTCGGCTCGCGCGGGATCCCCGGCTACCAGGACATGCTCAAGAAGCTGGCCGGGACCGGCATCGCGTGGCACCCCATGCTGCCGCTGAGCCCCCTGCACGGCCGGTTCCGCAGGCCGGACCTGCGCAACCACCGCAAGCTGCTCGTCGTCGACGGGCAGATCGGTTTCATGGGTTCGCAGAACCTCACCGAGCCCGGCTACAACAAGCCGAAGAATCATCAGGCCGGTCGTGGATGGGTCGAGCTGATGGTGCGCCTGCAGGGCGCGGTGGTCGCCGAGCTCGACGCGGTGTTCGCCACCGACTGGAACGCCGAGACCGACGAATTTCCCGACATCACGCTGCAGCCACAGCTGCCGGCCCGGCCCGGGGCGCTCGACGGGGTGACGTGCCAGGTGGTGCCGTCCGGTCCCGGATTCGCCACCGAGAACAACCTGCGCCTCTTCACCACGCTGATCTACGGGGCGACGCGACGCATCTCGTTGACCAGTCCGTACTTCGTCCCCGACGAGTCGCTGCTGTACGCCGTCACGACGGCCGCACAGCGGGGCATCGAGATCGAGCTGTTCGTCAGCGAGGAGTCCGACCAGTTCATGGTCGGCCACGCGCAGGCCTCGTACTACCGGGCGCTGCTGGAGTCCGGCGTCCGCATCCACCTCTACCCGGCACCGGCGGTGCTGCACTCCAAGCACTTCACGATCGACGACGACGTCGCGGTCATCGGATCCAGCAACATGGACCTGCGATCGTTCGCGCTCAACTACGAGGTCTCGCTCATGATGCTCGGCGCGCCTGTCGTGCACCGGCTCCGCGAGGTCGAGGACACCTACCGAGAGCTCGCCCGCGAGCTGACCCTGGAGGAGTGGTCCCGCCGGCCGGCGCGGACCCGCTACCTCGACAACGTCATGCGTCTGACCGCCGCCCTGCAGTGACAGCTGCCCCGGTCTTGGGTCAGAGCCGCGGGTCGACCGGTTCGGACTCCATCGCCAGCACTCCGAAGACGCACTGGTGGATGCGCCATGTGGGTTCGCCCGCTGCTGCTCGGCGGACTGCTTCGAGACCGAGGGCGTACTCGCGCAGCGCCATGGAACGCTTGTGGCCGAGATTGCGACCCTTGAGCTGGGCCAAGGTCGAGCGGTCGGTGTAGTCGGCGCCGTAGATGATGCGCAGGTACTCGCGGCCGCGGACCTTGAGGCCGGGCTGGACCAGGCCCTTGGGTCCCCGGACCAGGTTGGCGAGCGGTTTGACGACCATGCCCTCACGGCCGGTCGCGGTCAGCTCCTCCCACCACGTGGCACCGGCGGAGCAGGAGTCGATGTCGTGGGTATCGACGACGAGACGGCGAGTGGAACCGAACAGGTCGGGGTCGGCGACGACGAGTCGGTCTGCAACGCCGAGGTGCCACAGATGATCTCGGGTCTCGAAGGTCTCGCGGTCGGTCGCCAACAGCTGGAAGGGGGCGATCTGGATGCCGAGCGACGTGTCGAGCGGCGTCGTGTAGGTGCGGTAGGAGTGCACGAAGAGCTCGGCGTTGGCAGCGCGCGAGCGGGTCCGAGCCAGGATGTCGGCGACATCAGCGCCCCGGTGGGCTGCTTGCTCGAGCGCCTCGATGGCGGCCGGCAGCGCAGTGGTGGCTGCCGCGCCGACCTTCGCGTACTGGTCACGCACCATCGCCTCGGCCTTGGCCGTCCAGGGCAGGATCTCGGCGTCGAGCAGGAGCCATGCGGCGTCCAGCTCGTCCCAGAGACCGATCGTGGTCGCAGCTGCAGCGATGCGCGACAACGCCACCGACGAGTCCTCGAAGAAGATCCGGCCGGTGCGCGAGTGGATCGTTCCCGTGCCGTCGCGGAACACGCGGATCACGCCGCGGGAGCCCATGTGCTTCTCCTCGCAGATCACCCGGTCGACGCCCTGGCGCGAGAACCATCGGAACGCCTCGTCCGGGTGCTCGAGGAGGTCGTCACGTGCCGAGCTGTCGACCGGCGACATGGTCGGCGGCAGGTAGAGGAGATCGGCCGGTGCGACGGCGAACCGGCTCATCACCTCCAGTGCGCCAGCTGCGTCCTCCTCGCGCATCGAGATGCGACCCATGTGGTGGGTCTGGACGATGCGGGGACCGAGCACGTCTGACAGCCGCAGGACCTCGGCGTCACGTTCGGGAGGAGCGAGCGGTCGGACCGGCTCGTAGTACGTCGCCTCGGCGACGACCGACACGACCTCCCGCTCGGGATAGCGCAGCGCGGTGAGCCGTCCCCCGAAGACGCAGCCGGTGTCCAGGCACATCGTGTTGTTGATCCACTCCGGCTCCGGAACCGGAGTGTGTCCGTACACGACGGTCGCGGCACCCCGGTACTCCTCGGCCCACGGATACCGGACGGGCAGACCGAACTCGTCGGTCTCGCCACTGGTGTCGCCGTACAGCGCGAACGCTCGCACCCGACCGGACGCCCGACCGTGGTACTTCTCCTTCAGCCCGGCGTGAGCGACCACGAGTCGCCCGTCGTCGAGCACGTAGTGGGCCACGAGCGCATCGCAGAACATCCGGACCCGTTCGACGAACGCGGGTTCCTCCAGCGCGAGCTGGTCGAGGGTCTCCTGCAGCCCGTGGGTCGCCTTGACGTCGCCCCGGCCGAGGGCGCGCACCAGCTTGGCCTCGTGATTCCCCGAGACGCACAGGGCGTGCCCGTGGTCGACCATGCCCATCACCAGGCGCAGCACGCCGGGCGAGTCCGGGCCGCGGTCGACGAGGTCGCCGACGAAGACCGCGCGCCGGCCGTCCGGGTGGGACGCGTCGACCGGCCGGCCGACCTCGTCGCACTCGATGTCGTAGCCGAGGTTGCCGAGCAGCGTCTCCAGCTCGGCCCGGCAGCCATGCACGTCGCCGATCAGGTCGAACGGCCCGCGCTCGTCGCGACGATCGTTGAACAGACGCGTGCGCTCGAACGAGACTGCCTCGATCTCCTCTGACGACTCCAGCACGTGGATGGCGCGGAAGCCCTCTCGTCGCAGGCCGCGGATCGACCGGTGGAGCTGATCGTTCTGTCGCTTCACGACCCGCGCACCGAAGTCGCGGTCCGGTCGGGACGCGTTGCGCTCGACCGCGACGCTCGTCGGCACGTCGAGGACCACCGCGACCGACAACACGTCGTGCTCCTTGGCGATCGCGAGCAGCGACCTGCGTGCGTGGGCCTGAACGTTGGTCGCGTCGACGACCGTGAGGCGCCCGCGGGCAAGCCGCTTGCCGACGATGAACCCGAGCAGGTCGAACGCGTCGGTGGTTGCGTCCTGGTCGTTGGGGTCATCGGACACCATGGCCCGGCACTCATCGCTGGACACGACCTCCGCGGGCAGGAAGTGGCGGGCGGCGAAGGTCGACTTGCCCGATCCGCTCGTACCCACCAGAACGACCAGCGACAGCTCGGGGACCTCGAGCACCGTCATGCAGAGCCCACCTCGTCGGCTCGCCACGTGAACACGGCCATCTGGGTCGGTGGACCGACCTGCGGGTCGATGTCGCCAACCGGCACGATCTCGACGGTGTAGCCGTACCTGTCACCGACCTGCGCAGCCCAGGCGGCGAACTGATCCCGGGTCCACTCGAACCGGTGATCAGGGTGACGGAAACCATTGGCCAGGACGTGGTCGTAGCGCACGTTGTGCTCGATGTTCGGGGTCGTCACCACGACGGTCCGTGGCCGCATGCTGCCGAACACGTTGCCCACCACCGCGGGCAGACGATCAGGGTCGACGTGCTCGACGACCTCCATCAGGATCGCCAGGTCGTGCCCGGTCAACCGATCGTCCTCGTACTGCAGCGACGACAACAACAAGGTGAGCCGGTCGGACTGGCGCTCGGTCATCTGGTCGACGTGCAGACGTCTGGTCGCCCTCGACAGCGCCGTGTCGGACACCTCGGTGCCGATGACCTGCCTGACGCCCTGGACCTCCAGCAGCTGACCGAGCAGCGCGCCCTGGCCGCAGCCGAGATCAACGACCGTGGCCGGACCGACCTCACGGACGACGTCGAGCACCGCGTCGTGTCGACGTCGGCGCAGCGGTGTCACCTGAGCCGCATCGTCGTCCTCGGCCGCATCGTCGACGGGCCGGTCGTCGAGCTCGACGAGCCGCTGGATCGCGGCATCCTTCAGGCCGCTCTGGTGGGCCAGGTAGCGGTGGGAGATCAGCTCGCGCTCGGGGTGTGTCGCCAACCAGCCCGATCCGGCGCGAACGAGCTTGTCGACCTCGTCGTCGCCGACCCAGTAGTGCTTGGCGCCATCCAGCACCGGGAGCAGGACGTAGAGGTGGTTCAGTGCGTCGGCCAAGCGCATCGTGCCCGCCAGCGTCAGGTGCGCCAGTGGTGCGTCACCCCAGTCCGGACGGGTCTCATCCAGGGCGATGGCCTCGGCCGCCACCTGCCAGCCCATCGGGCTGAACAGACGTCGCAGCAGGTCTGGGTCGCCGGGCACGGCCGGCAACGAGATGCTCAGGTCGAGCGCAGACGCAGCGAGCTCCTCGCGACCCGCACACCGCCCGTTCAACGCGGTGCGAAAGACCTTGCCCATCGCGACCGCGAGCAGCGAGGAGGCCACGTACGGGCGGTCGTTGACGTACTGCCCCAGCGCGAACCCGTCGTGGGAACCGGACCGGCCCCTCACCAGCGCCACCGGGTCGACCTCCAGCACCAGTGCGGCCGTGCAACGATCGGGCCCGACCTCGGGGTAGAAGACGGTGGCCACGCCGCCGTAGACCGTGAACGCCTGGACCCGGTCGGGGTGCTTGTGCAGCAGGAATCCGAGGTCAGCAGGCTGCTTGAGGACCAGCGACCGGCCGGCAGTGACAGTGAGCAGCATCCGGACATTCTGCCCCAGGGTGATGGCAGCAGAGCAACGACGATGCTCACGGGCTGGGCGTCGGCGGAGACCGGGACGAGAGAAGGGCCAGACCGTCGAGGCCTGGCCACTGGCTGGATACGAAAGGCGGCGAGGGGGAGCCGTCGCCTCCGCTGCGCTACGGCTCATCCCGCATCCACTGGCTGGATACAGAACGCAGCAGGGCCCCGACGAAAAGCATGTCGGGGCCCTGCTGCGTTTGGTGCGCGAGGGGGGATTTGAACCCCCACGCCCTTGCGGACACTGGCACCTGAAGCCAGCGCGTCTACCATTCCGCCACTCGCGCGTGGTCCGTCAATGACCGGACCGAAAAACGAGTCTAACAGGATCGCGTAGAAGTCCTGACCAACGGGATGAGGGTTCGCGGACCCCCTCCCGTTACGATCGACTAGTCAACTGGGCATGAGGGAGGTGAGCGGCACGTGGCTGGAGTCCTGCAACGATTCGAGCAACGCCTCGAGGGCGCCGTCACCGGCGCCTTCGCGCGCGCCTTCCGCAGCGCCGTGCAGCCGGTGGAGATCGCCGCTGCCCTGCAGCGTGAGATCGACAACTCCGCGCACATCTTGTCCCGCGAGCGCCGGCTGGTGCCCAACGACTTCACCGTCGAGCTCTCGCCGGCCGATCATGAGCGGCTCATCCCGTTCGGCGACACCCTGGTCGACGAGCTCAGCACGCTGGTCGACGACCACGTCACCGAGCAGCGGTACACGCTGGCCGGGCCGCTGAAGATCGGCTTCGTGAACACCCCCGAGCTCGGCACCGGGCGCTTCCGGGTGCGCAGCAAGGCCAACGCCGCGGTGTCCGGCGGCGCCGCGAACCCGTCCAAGCCCGCCGCACGGCCGTCCAACGTGACGATCGAGGTCAACGGCATGACGCACCCGGTGCCCGCCGAGGGCACGGTCATCGGTCGCGGCAACGAGGCCGATCTGAAGATCGAGGACCCGGGCATCTCCCGGCGCCACGCCCACGTGACGGTGCACCGCAACGGCGGCGACACCACCGTGTCGATCGTCGACCTGGAATCCACCAACGGCGTCGTCCTGAACGGCCACCGCGTCACCACTGCCGTGGTGGCCGACGGATCGGAGATCCGCATGGGCAACACCGTCATGGTCATCCGCGTGGCCGGGAACAGGTAGCGCGGTCGATGTCAGAGCTCACGCTGACCCTGATCAAGCTGGGTTTCCTCGCCGTCCTGTGGTTGTTCGTTCTCTCCGCGGTCTCGGTCATCCGCTCCGACATCTTCGGCACGAAGGCCCAGACCCCGGCGCGCCCGCGCACCCCGAAGGCCAGGACGCCGCGTCCCAGCCGGTCGCGCAAGCCCGCCCGCGGCAATCCGTCGGCACTGCACGTCATCTCCGGCGCCAACCAGGGTCAGAGCGTGCCACTGGGTGACGGGCCGATCCTGCTCGGCCGCGGCACCGACGCGGCCATCCGCCTCGACGACGACTACGTCTCCACCCGGCACGCGCGGTTCGCGACCAACGGCGAGCAGTGGTTCGTGGAGGATCTCGGTTCCACCAACGGCACGTACATCGGCAGCCAACGGGTCACCACGCCCGTCCCCGTTGGCCTCGGCATCCAGGTGCGCGTGGGCAAGACCGTCGTCGAGCTGCGGAAGTAGTCCATGACCGACCTGACCTATCGCTACGTCGCGTACACGGACGTCGGCCTGCGGCGCACCATGAACGAGGACTCCGGGTACGCCAGCCCGCGCCTGCTCGCGATCGCCGACGGCATGGGCGGTGCCGCTGCCGGCGAGATCGCCTCCTCGGCGGCAATGGACGTCCTGCGCAGCCTCGACCGCGAGCTCGACGGCGACGCCCTGACCGCCCTGCAGGAGACGGTCAAGGACGCCAACACCCGCCTCGGCGAGCTCATCGTCGAAGATCCCGCCGTCGAGGGCATGGGCACCACCGTCGAAGCGATGCTCTGGGACGGTGAGAAGCTGGCCGTCGCCCACCTCGGCGACTCCCGCATGTATCGGCTTCGTGCGAACAAGCTGACCCAGATCAGCACGGACCACACCTTCGTGCAGAGCCTCGTCGACGAGGGCAAGCTCACCTCGACCGAGGCCAGGGTGCACCCGCACCGGTCCCTGCTGCTGAGGGCGATGCTGGGTCGCGACGACAACGAGGCCGACTTCAGCTGGATCCAGCCCTCGCGTGGCGACCGGTACCTGTTGTGCAGCGACGGACTGTCCGACATGGTCTCCGATCCGCTGATCGAGCGCGCGATGCTGTCCGAGACCATCGACCTGGCCGCCACCGAGCTGGTCCGGCTCGCGATCGAGGGCGGTGGCCACGACAACGTCACCGTCGTCATCGCCGAGTTCGTCGCGGCGGACACCGAGCCCGACGGGGACCTGGCCTCCGCCGACGGCCAGCCGCAGCTGGTCGGGGCGGTCTCCGAGCAGCACCGGCCCCCGACCGGGAAGGCCGCCAGCGGAACCGACCGCCGAGCCCGAGCCGATGTCGACGAGGAGGAGAGGCGTTACGCGCCGCGCCCGCCTGGTGGACGACGGTGGATGCGGGGCTTCGCGCTGGTGCTGGTGCTCGTCGCCATCGTCGCGGGGGCGGCCTTCGGCGCCTACCGCTGGACCCAGACCCAGTACTTCGTGGCAGCCAACGATGGTCGCGTCGCCATCTACCGCGGCGTGCAGGCCGACCTCCCGGGCATCACCTTGCGGCACGTGGACGACGTCAGCACGATCAAGCTCGAGGCGCTCCCCGGCTACAGCCGCTCGCAGGTCGAGGCCGGCATCGAGGCCCAGAGCCGGGCCGACGCCGAGTCGATCGTCGCGAACCTGGACCAGTTCGTCACTCCCGAACCCCCGCCGACACCCACCCCGACGCCGAAGCCGAAGCCGAAGAAGACTCCGACCAAGACCCCGTCCGGGGCGGACGCGTGATGTCGGCCGCCAGCACGCCCGTCTGGATTCCGCGCAAGCGCCGCGGCGCGGAGATGATCCTGACCGCGATGGCGGTCCTGATCAGCGTCTTCGCGTACGCCGCCGTCGGCATCGGCACCACCGGGTCCATCCCGGCCGACACCTTCAAGCTCGGTGGCGCGGTCGCGCTCGTCGCGATCGCCACCGTCGTGATCGTGCGCCGGCTGGCGCCGTACGCCGACCCGGTGCTGCTGCCGCTGGTCATCTGCCTGAACGGGCTCGGGCTGGCGATGATCTACCGCATCGACCAGGACTGCGTCGACTTCTGCCTCGGCGGCAACTACCAACCCCTGGCGAACCCCCAGCTCCTCTGGACCGCCATCGGCATGATCGCGTTCACCATCGTCTTGTTCGTGGTGCGTGACCATCGCTCGCTGCAGCGCCTGACGTACTCCTTCGGCTTCGCCGCGATCGTGCTTCTGGTGCTCCCGCTGCTGCCGGTGATCGGCCAGAACATCCGCGGCGCCCGCATCTGGATCAGTCTCGGGCCCTTCAGCTTCCAGCCCGGTGAGGCCGCCAAGATCTGTCTCGCCATCTTCTTCGCCGGTTATCTGGTCGTGCACAAGGACGCCCTGGCGCTCGCCGGTCGGCGCGTGCTCGGCATCGACCTGCCGCGCGGTCGCGATCTCGGGCCGATCCTCGCAGGCTGGCTGATCAGCATCGGCATCCTGGTGTTCCAGAAGGACCTCGGCTCGTCCCTGCTGTTCTTCGGCCTGTTCGTCGTCATGCTGTACATCGCGACCGAGCGGCCGGGCTGGCTGGTCGTGGGCGGTGTGCTGTTCGCCGCAGGGTCCTACTTCGGGTACCTCGCGTTCGGACACGTCCAGCGCCGGTTCGACGTGTGGCTCGATCCGTTCGGCGATCCCGACCAGAACGGGCAGATCATCAACTCGCTGTTCGGCCTCGCCCATGGAGGGTTGCTGGGACAGGGCCTCGGCGAGGGCAGCCCGCAGCTGACGCCGTTCTCGTTCTCGGACTTCATCATCGGCGCCATCGGCGAAGAGCTCGGCCTGACCGGGCTGATGGCGATCCTGCTGATCTACGGCCTGATCGTCGAGCGCGGTCTGCGCATCGCCCTGACCTGCCGCGACGCCTTCGGCAAGCTGCTGGCCGCCGGGCTCGCGGTGTCGTTCGCGCTGCAGGTGTTCGTCGTGGTCGGCGGGGTCACCCGCCTGATCCCGCTCACCGGCCTCACCACTCCGTTCCTGGCCCAGGGCGGATCGTCGATCGTCATGAACTGGGCGATCATCGCGCTGCTCCTGCGCATCAGCGACCAGACCCGCCGTCCCGCCCCCGAGATCTCCACGTTCGACAGCAACGAGGAGACGCAAGTGGTGAAGCTCGGGTGAACAAACCGATCCGCTACCTCGCCATCGCCTGCCTGGTGATGTTCCTGGCGCTGGTGGCCAACGTGAACTACGTGCAGTTCGTCGAGGCCGACAGCCTGAACAACAAGGCCGGCAACCGCCGCGTCATCAACGAGGAGTTCTCCCGCGACCGTGGTCCGATCCTCGTGGCCGGCGATCCGGTGGCCCAGAGCGTCAAGAGCGACGATGAGTACGAGTTCCAGCGCACGTATCCCGACGGCGGCCTGTACGCCCACCTGACCGGCTACTTCTCCTACGTCTACGGCCAGGGTGCGATCGAACGATCGCAGAACCGGGTGCTGTCCGGCAGCGACAACCGGTTGTTCGTCAATCGCGTCGTCGATCTGTTGTCGAACAAGAAGCCCAAGGGTGGCAGCGTCGAGCTCACGATCGATCCGTTGGCCCAGAAGACCGCCGCCGAGGGCCTCGAGGCGCTCGGCAAGGACACCAAGGGCGCGGTCGCCGCCATCGACCCCCAGACCGGCGAGATCCTCGCCATGGTCAGCCAGCCGTCCTACGACCCGGACCGGCTCGCGGGGCACGACTTCACCAAGGTCAGCAAGGCGTGGAAGTCCCTGACCACCGACGAAGATCAGCCGATGCTGAACCGCGCCACCCAGCAGACCCTCCCCCCGGGCTCCACCTTCAAGCTCGTGACGGCGGCGGCGGCACTGGAGAACGGCGTGGTCGACAAGATCGACGACAAGATCAAGGCGGGCAGCACCCTGTCGTTCCCGGGCATCGAGTACACCCTGCCCAACGAGAACGGCGGCAACTGCGGAGGCGAGAAGATCACCTTCGAGCAGGCACTCAACGTCTCGTGCAACGTGTCGTTCGGAGCGTTGGCCGGAAAGATCGGGCAGGACAAGCTCGCCGAGCAGGCCGCCAAGTTCGGCTTCGGTTCGGACGCTCTCGACGGCATCGCGCTGAGCCCCAGCCGCTTCACCTCATCGGGCACCGATCTGGAGGCGCCCCAGCTGGCACAGTCCGGCATCGGTCAGTTCGAGGTCGCCACCACACCGTTGCAGATGGCGATGGTCGCCGGCGGCATCGCCAACGACGGCGACGTCATGAAGCCCTATCTGATCAAGACCGTGCGCTCGCCCAACCTCAGCGTGATCGAGCAGGCCAAGCCGGACCGATTCGGCCGCGCCATGAGTGCTGCGAACGCCGGCAAGCTGCAGCAGATGATGGTCAGCACGGTCGAACGCGGCACCGCGACCTCCGCCCAGATCGGCGGCGTCGACGTGGGCGCCAAGACCGGCACTGCGCAGTCTGCGCCCGACCGCCCGCCCTATGCCTGGTTCGTGGCCTTCGCACCCGCCGACGATCCGAAGGTGGCCGTCGCGGTCATCGTGGAGTCCACCAGCACCGCCCGCGACGAGATCGCCGGCGGGCGCCTGGCTGGGCCCATCGCCCGGTCCGTCATGGAAGCGGTGCTGGGCAAGTGACCGCTTCCACCCTTCAATCACCGTTCACGCGAAACTCTCTGGGAGACTGACACATGACCGAATCCGGCGACGAGACGATCCGACTCGGCGACCGCTACGAGCTGGGCGGCCTGCTGGGCCGCGGCGGGATGGCCGATGTGCGGGTCGGGCGCGACCTGCGCCTCGGTCGCACCGTGGCGGTCAAGCAGCTGCGCACCGACCTCTCCGCAGACGACACGTTCCAGGCACGTTTCCGCCGGGAGGCTCAGTCGTCGGCGGCCCTGAACCATCCATCGATCGTGGCGGTGTACGACACCGGCGAGACGACGAATGCGCACGGCTCCCACGTGCCGTACATCGTCATGGAGTACGTCGAGGGCCAGACGCTGCGCGACATCCTCCGGGGCGCGGAGAACGGGCGCAAGATCTTGCCCGAGCGCGCCCTGTCCATCTCCGCGGACGTGCTCAGTGCCCTGGACTACAGCCATCGTTCTGGCATCATCCACCGCGACATCAAGCCCGCCAACGTCATGGTCACGCCCGCGGGCCTGGTGAAGGTGATGGACTTCGGCATCGCCCGCGCCATCGCGGACACGTCATCGGCCATGACCCAGACCGCCGCGGTCATCGGGACCGCTCAGTACCTGTCCCCGGAACAGGCCCGCGGTGAGACCGTGGACGCCCGCAGTGACATCTACTCCGCCGGATGCCTGCTGTTCGAGCTGCTCACCGGGCGGCCGCCGTTCGTCGGTGAGAGCCCGGTGTCGGTGGCCTACCAGCACGTCCGCGAGGAGCCCAAGGCACCCTCGCAGCTGAATCCCGACGTCAGCCCATCCATCGACCGCATCGTCGCCAAGTCCCTCGCCAAACGGGTCGAGGACCGTTATCAGAGCGCCGCGGACATGCGCAAGGACATCGAGCTGGTGCTCGCCGGCGGCGAGATCGACGCGACCACCGCAGCCACCGCGGTCGGCGGGGCCGCCACGGCCGTGGTGCCCGCGGCCGCAGTCGCAGCCACCCGACGTGCCGATCCCGGTGCCCGCCGAGCCGTGGCGGATGACGAGGACGAGGACGAGGACGACGAGCAGGGCGGAGGTCGCGGCTGGATCGCCGCGGTCATCGGACTGCTGCTCGTGGTCGCAGCGATCGTCGCCATCTTGCTGATCTCCCAGGGCCGCGGTGACGACAAGGGTCCCACCACCACCCCGATACCGGCAGTCGCCGGCAAGGAGGAGCAGGTGGCGACCAGACTGTTGACCCAGGCAGGCTTCAAGGTCGACACCGAGGATCGCGCCGACGCCGACATCGCCGACGGGCGGGTCATCGAGTCCGAGCCGGGCGAGGGCACCGAGGCCGAGGAGGGCAGCACCGTCACCCTGGTGCTGAGCACCGGACCCGAGAAAGTCTCGGTCCCGGACCTGCAGGGCTTCAGCTACGACAGCGCGAAGCAACGCTTGGAGGATCTCGGTCTGAAGGTCAAGAAGGACACCGCCGACGACCAGGGCGAGGCCGACCAGGTCATCAACACCGATCCGCCGCCGGGTGAGTCGGTGAAGGTCGGCTCCACGGTCACCATCATCGTGTCGCGCGGCCAGGCCACCGTGCCCAACGTGGTCAACCTGAAGAAGTCCGACGCGGAGAAGGCGTTGGAGAAC
>JBBSRN010000050.1:0-12817 GCA_038242985.1 Propionibacteriales bacterium
CACAATGGTGGTTCCGTTCGGGATCCCCCGAGGCCCAGGCGAGCCCGCCGCCGGCTGGTGATCCCCAGCGTTCCGCCCGACAGCCGTCAGAAGGAATGCTCCATGTCTCTTGTCGATCCTCCCGCCATCGACCATCGTCCTGACGTCACCGACGACCTCGCAGCGATCATGCAGCGACGCATCCTCGTGCTCGACGGAGCCATGGGAACTGCCATCCAGCGGGACCGACCTGACGAGGCCGGATACCGCGGCGAACGCTTCAAGGACTGGCCGAGCGACGTGCAGGGCAACAACGACCTGCTGAGCATCACCCAGCCCGAGATCATCAGCGCGATCCATCGCGAGTACCTCGAGGCCGGCGCCGACCTGATCGAGACCAACACCTTCAACGCGACCAGCTTGTCGCTCAGCGACTACGGCATGCAGGAGCTGGCCTACGAGCTCAACGTCGAGTCGGCGCGGCTGGCTCGACGCGAGTGCGACCAGATGGCCGAGCAGACACCGGAGCGGCCGCGGTACGTCGTCGGAGCGATCGGCCCGACGAGCCGCACGGCGTCGATCTCCCCCGACGTGAACGACCCGTCGGCCCGCAACGTCACCTACGACGAGCTCGTCGCGGCCTACCTCGAGCAGGCCCGCGGGCTGGTCGACGGTGGAGCCGACGCGCTGATGGTCGAGACGATCTTCGACACGCTCAACTCCAAGGCGGCCATCTTCGCCCTGGAGACGCTCTTCACCGAGCAGGGCCGGCGTTGGCCGGTCATCATCTCCGGCACCATCACCGACGCCTCGGGACGCACCCTGTCCGGTCAGACGACCGAGGCGTTCTGGTACTCGGTGCGGCACGTGAAGCCGCTCCTGGTGGGGCTGAACTGCGCGCTCGGGGCCAAGGAGATGCGGCCCTACATCGCCGAGATCTCCCGGATCGCCGACACCTACGTCAGCTGCTATCCGAACGCCGGCCTGCCGAACGCGTTCGGGGAGTACGACGAGGCCCCCGAGGAGACTGCCGCGATCGTCTCGGAGTTCGCCGACGCCGGCTTCGTGAACCTCGTGGGTGGTTGCTGCGGCACGACGCCCGCGCACATCGCCGAGATCGCCAGATCCGTGGAGGGCAAGGCGCCGCGCGAGCCGGTCGTGATCCGACCCGCCCTGCGGCTGTCGGGTCTTGAACCGTTCGTGGTGGTCGAGGAGTCGCTGTACGTGAACGTCGGCGAGCGCACCAACATCACCGGATCGGCGCGCTTTCGCAACCTGATCAAGGACAACGACTACTCCACCGCCCTGAGTGTCGCGCGCCAGCAGGTCGAGAACGGCGCGCAGGTCATCGACATCAACATGGACGAGGGCATGATCGACGGCGTCGACGCGATGAACCGCTTCACCCGGTTGGTCGCCACCGAGCCGGACATCTGCCGGGTGCCCACCATGATCGACTCCTCGAAGTGGGAGGTGATCGAGACCGGCCTGAAGAACGTGCAGGGCAAGTCGATCGTCAACTCGATCTCCATGAAGGAGGGCGAGGAGAAGTTCATCCAGCAGGCCGAGCTGTGCCGCAAGCACGGTGCTGCCGCAGTCGTGATGGCCTTCGACGAGGACGGCCAGGCCGACAACCTGGAGCGACGCAAGCAGATCTGCGAGCGGGCCTACCGGATCCTGGTCGATCAGGTCGGCTTCCCGGCCGAGGACATCATCTTCGACCCGAACGTCTTCGCCGTCGCGACGGGCATCGAGGAGCACGCCAACTACGGCCTGGACTTCATCGAGGCCACCCGGTGGATCAAGCAGAACCTGCCCGGCGCCCTGGTCTCCGGCGGCGTGTCCAACGTGTCGTTCTCCTTCCGCGGCAACAGCCCGGTGCGCGAGGCCATCCACGCGGTGTTCCTCTACCACGCGATCCGCGCCGGCATGGACATGGGAATCGTCAACGCCGGCGCGCTCGTGCCCTACGACGACGTCGACCCCGAGCTGCGCGAGCGCATCGAGGACGTCATCCTCAACCGTCGCGCCGACAGCACCGAACGGTTGCTGGAGATCGCCGCGGACTTCGCCGGGGACGGCCAGGTGCAGGAGGTCGCGACCGAGGAGTGGCGCTCGCTGCCGGTCACCGAGCGGATCACGCACGCCCTGGTCAAGGGCATCGACGAGTACGCCGAGACCGACACCGAAGAGCTGCGCGCGGAGATCAGCGACCGCGGTGGCCGGCCGATCGAGGTCATCGAGGGCCCGCTGATGGACGGCATGAACGTCGTCGGCGACCTGTTCGGCGAGGGCAAGATGTTCCTGCCGCAGGTGGTGAAGTCCGCTCGCGTCATGAAGAAGGCCGTGGCGTACCTCCTGCCGTTCATCGAGGCCGAGAAGAAGCCCGGGGACGCCGAGCTCAGCAAGGGCAAGGTCGTCATGGCCACGGTCAAGGGCGATGTCCACGACATCGGCAAGAACATCGTCGGGGTCGTGCTGCAGTGCAACAACTACGACGTCGTGGATCTGGGCGTCATGGTGCCGCCGCAGAAGATCCTCGACACGGCCATCGAGGAGAACGCCGACGCCATCGGGCTGTCTGGCCTGATCACGCCGTCGCTCGATGAGATGGTGAACCTCGCCGCGGAGATGGAGCGACAGGGCTTCGAGATCCCGCTGCTGATCGGCGGTGCCACGACGTCTCGTGCCCACACCGCGGTCAAGATCGACAAGAAGTACCACGGTCCGGTGGTGTGGGTGAAGGACGCCTCCCGGTCCGTGCCGGTCGTGGCCGCGCTGCTGTCGGAGTCCCAGCGCGAGAAGCTGATGGCCGACACCGAGGCGGAGTACCAGAGCCTCCGTGAACGGCATGCGTCCCGCCAGGACAGCCGCAAGCTGCTGACCCTGGACGACGCCCGCTCGCAGGCCACCCCGGTGTCCTGGGACAGCTACACGCCGCCGCGTCCGCGCATGCTGACCCAGCAGGCCAAGGAGACCGGCGCCTCCCAGTTCGTCAAGGTGCTGCCTGACTACTCGCTGGAGGAGCTGCGCGGCTACATCGACTGGCAGCCGTTCTTCAACTCCTGGGAGATGAAGGGCAAGTACCCGGAGATCCTCAATCATCCGCTCTCCGGCGAGACGGCCCGCAAGCTGTTCGACGATGGACAGAAGATGCTGGACCAGCTCATCGAGGAGAAGTGGATCCGCGCCAACGGCGTGTTCGGGCTGTTCCCCGCCAACCAGGTCGAGCGCGACGACGTCGAGGTCTACACCGACGAGACCCGGTCCGAGGTGCTCACCACCCTGCACCACCTGCGTCAGCAGGGCGAGGGCCGGCCGGGCACCTATCGCAAGTCGCTGGCCGACTACGTGGCGCCGCGCACGATCGATGGCAAGGACACCGGACTGCGCGACTACGTGGGTGCCTTCGCCGTGACGGCCGGCGTCGGCATCACCGATCGCATCATGGCGTTCAAGAAGGACCTGGACGACTACAGCGCGATCCTGCTCGAGTCGCTGGCCGACCGGCTGGCCGAGGCGTTCGCCGAGCGGCTGCACGAGCGGGTCCGCAAGGAGTTCTGGGCGCACTCAGCGCACGAGTCGCTCTCCAACGAGGAGCTCATCAAGGAGAAGTACGACGGCATCCGCCCTGCCCCCGGCTACCCCGCGTGCCCCGAGCACACCGAGAAGAAGACGATCTGGCAGCTGCTCGACGTCGAGGCGAACACCGGGATCGAGCTGACCGACAGCATGGCGATGTGGCCCGGAGCCGCGGTCAGCGGTTTGTACTTCTCGCACCCTGACTCCCAGTACTTCGTGCTGGGCCGGGTGGCGCGCGACCAGGTGCACGACTATGCCGATCGCAAGGGCTGGACCACGGCCGAGGCGGAGCGATGGCTGGCGCCGAACCTTTCCTACAGTCCAGACGGCGAGTAGGGCAGCTGGACGGGCCCCGTTGGATGCTTGGAAGGTAGTTCTTCCGGATCATTCTTGCTCGATGGGACCCTCCGGTTGTGACAGACGGATCCTAATGGACTAAGGTCCCGACTAGGAAAGTCGCTTCCACCCTTGGTGCCGGCGACGAGGGCCATCGGGGCTCACCGACCAACAAGGGGAGCTCCCATGAAGCAGCCATCTCGTCGTGCCCGCAAGATCGGGACCGTCGTCGCCACGCCCATCGCCATCGTTGCCGCCGCGGCCCTGGTCTGGCAGTCCTCCTACGCGGCCTTCAGCGGCACGACACGCAACTCGGGAAACAACTGGTCGACCGGCTCGGTCGCACTGACTGACGATGACGCCGGCGCGGCTCGCTTCCAGGCGACGAACCTGGTGCCCGGGAAGACGGAGACCAAGTGCATCGCGGTCACCGCCAACGCAACCGTCCCCGGTGTTGTCAAGGCGTATGCGGTCAACCCGGTCACCTCGGCCGCGAAGCTCGAGGACCACATCAAGGTGTCGGCGAGGGCGGGCACCGGTGGCGGGTTCGGCGACTGCACCGGGTTCGTGGACGCAGAGGAGGCGATCCCCGAGATGTCGTTGACCACCCTCGCCAACTTCAGCAACTACGCGAACGGTGCGGGCGGTTGGCCGGTCGTCGCCGGGACCCAGACGCGCACGTACAAGATCACCTGGAAGTTCGACGCCAGCAACTTGACCCAGTCACAGCTGGACGGACTGCAGAACGCCCAGACCGGGATCGACCTGCAGTGGGAGCTCCAGAGCGACAGCTGATCCGGCCCAGCTAGATCGGCGTCGATCGTTCGTTCGACGCTGCACGACACGTCTCGGAGGGGGCACCGATGTCGTCCATCGCCGCGGCGCCCGGCGTGCCGAGCACGACCCCGACGGGCGCCGGACCCGGCCAGCATGCCGGTCCGGCGCTCGCGTGGGCGGGATTCCTCTTCGTCCTGCTGGCTCGCGGCCTGCGCGCCATGCTGATCACGCTGGTGATCGTGGCCTCCATCCCCCTGGTGTCGACGTGGACGGGCTCTGTCGTCCGGAGCGGCTCGATGGAGCCCGGGATGTCGGTCGGCGACGTGATCGTCGCAAAGCCTCTGCCTGCCGGTGAGCCGATCCCGGTCGGGCGGGTGATGGAGTTCGACAATCCAGACACGACGTCGAACCACACGATGATCATCCACCGCGTGGTCGAGAACCTCGGCTCGGGCCAGTACACGACCGCCGGTGACGCCAACCGCGAGGACGACTCGACGCCGGTGGCCACTGAGGACTTCACTGCCCGCCCCTTGATCAGCGTCCCGTTCATCGGGCTGCCTCTCGCCTGGTGGGCGGACCGGGAACTTGGTCCGCTGATCTTCTGGCTCACGCTGATCTCCGTCGTGCTCTACTTCTCGATCCGTCCGCCATGCGACCCGCGGCACCGACGTCGCCGGGAGGCCAACGCCGCGCGCCGCGCTGCGGCACGTGCTGCCACCGGGATGAAGCGCGTGTCGATCGTGCTCGTCCCGTCCCTGTTGCTGCTGGTGGCGATCGCTGCTGCGCCGCTCGGGCAGGCCAATGCGGCGTTCAGCTCGTCGACCAGGAACCCCGGAAACACCTGGACGGCGTCCGCCGCCCTGTCCAAGCCACTTGTCCTGGGTGATGTCCCCGATGCCGTACGCGGCATCACCAACGTCACGGCGACGCTGAACGAGGGCTCCGGCCAGTCCTTCTCGGTCCGCTTCGAGTACGCACCCGCAGGCAGCGCCGCCTGGCAGACGATCTGCATCGACACCACCGCGCCGTACTCGTGCAGCGTGACGACGACGGACGTTGCGAACGGTGACTACGACCTGAGAGCCGTGGCCACGTCCGGTCCGACGACGTACACCTCCGATGTCGTCGAGAACATCACGATCGACAATCTCGCCCCGACGACCGTGATGCAGGACCCGGGCACCCCCCTGCGCGGCACCGTCACCACGACGGCCACCGCTGCCGACGCCCACAGCGGCGTGGCCAAGGTCGTCATCCAGTACGCACTGAGCGGCAGCACGACGTTCAGGGACGTCTGCACGATCACCGATTCGCCCTACTCCTGCCGGTTCGACACGACCACCGTCCCCGCGGGCACGTATACGTTCCACTCAGTCGCGACCGACCTCGCCGGAAACGTGACGACCTCGGCGAACGTGACCAACCGAGTGATCGACAACAGCGTCGCGTCGGTCTCCATGCAGGACCCGGGCGCCTATCTCACCGGTACCGTGCCCCTCGCCGCCACTGCCAACGCGTCGGCCGGTATCACCTCGGTCAGGATCCAGCGCGCCCCGGCCGGCAGCACGACCTGGACCGACATCTGCACCGACACCCTGACTCCGTTCACCTGCAGCTGGGGCACGACCGGCGTGGCCGATGGCCTGTATGACCTGCGCGCCGTCATGCTCGACAAGGCAGGCAAGACCACCATCTCTGCCTCGGTGACGAACCGACAGGTCGACAACAGCCCGATTCGGGGCTTCGACGTCCAGACCGCCAACGGTGGATCCACCGCCGGCAAGCTCGACAGCGGTGACACCATGACGCTGACCTACACCGAGCAGGCTGCGCTGTCGAGCATCAGTTCCGGCTGGACGGGCTCGGCGATGGCGGTGACCGTTCGACTGCGCGATGGCAAGGCGCTAGGACTCGGCAGCACCGACGACACCATCAGCGTCCTACGCAATGGGGCGGCAGTTAATCTCGGCGCGGTGAACCTGCGCCAGAACTACATCGGGGCCAATCGGACGGCCGAGTTCGCCGCCACGATGGTCGCGTCGACCACGACCGTGGATGGGGTGTCCGCCACCCGAGTCACACTGACGGTGGGTTCCCAGACGAGCGGTTCGGCGACCTCGAAGGTGTCCACCTCGTCGGTGATGATCTGGACCCCGTCAGCGTCGGCTACCGATGTTCGGGGACGCGCCGCCTCGACCACGCCGACGTCGGAGGCAGGTACGTCGGACCGGGAGTTCTGACTTCATTTCCGCCGCTGACGCAATGAGGGCGAAGATGACCCGGCTAGGGTTGTCGGCGTGACAGACGACGTCGACATCCCCCAGCTGCGCGACCCGTGGATGGTCGCTGCCTTCGAGGGATGGAACGACGCCGCGGATGCAGCGTCGGGCGTGGTCGATCATCTGATCGACGACTGGGACGCCGAGCTGCTGATGGAGCTCGAGCCGGAGGACTACTACGCCTTCCAGGAGCATCACCTGCGGCCGCAGGTGCACCAGGACGGGCACGGCGACCGCACCATCACGTGGCCGACTCCGCGGCTGTACGTCGCGCACCCCCCGAAGTCCGAGCGTGACGTGCTGCTGCTGCGTGCCCCCGAGCCGAGCTTTCGCTGGAAGGCGTTCAGCTCCACCGTGGTGGGCGTCGCCAAGCTGGCCGGCGTCACCGAGCTGTACACGCTCGGCGCGCTGCTGGCCGATGCGCCGCACACCCGGCCGGTGCCGGTCAGCGGTTCCACCAACGATCCGCAGATGATGGCACGGATGTCGTTGGAGTCCTCGAACTATCACGGGCCGGTCGGCATCACCACGATCCTGAACGACTTCGCCGGCGAGCAGGGCATCGGCACGGCATCGCTGTGGGCGGCGGTACCGCACTACCTCGCCGAACCACCGTGTCCGAAGGCGACGCTCGCGCTGCTGCGTGCGTTGGAGGACGCCGTGGGACTACCGCTGCCCCAGGGAGTCCTGGTCGAGCTGGCCGAGGCGTGGCAGCGTGGCGCCGAGGAGCTGTCGGACCGCGACGCCGACATCGCCGAGTACGTCGAGGCGCTGGAGAACGAGCGGGAGACGAGCGAGCTGCCCGAAGCCAGCGGCGACGCCATCGCCAAGGAGTTCGAGCGCTACCTGCGCCACCGGGGCGACGAGGAGTAGCAGCTCAGAGCTGCAGGCCGAGCAGGGCGTCCAGCGCTGTCCGGACCGTCGTGGCGGCGCGCCGGTCGTTGCCCTCACCGGTGGCCCAGGCGTCGACGGCTGCGAGTGCGGTCGGTGCGTCGAGATCGCGGCTCAGCGCACGTCGCACGGCCGAGACCACGTCATCCCCGGTGGGCCCCTCGCCGCGTTCCAGTGCCGCTCGCCACGTGGCGAGGCGCTGCTCGGCGGTCTCCAGCTCGCGCTCGAACCATTCCCAGTCACTGCGGTAGTGGTGCGCCAGCAGCGCGAGCCGGATCGCCATGGGATCTCGACCGGCGGTGCGCAGGGCCGAGACCAGGACGAGATTGCCCTTGGACTTGGACATCTTCTCGCCGTCGTAGCCGACCATGCCGGCGTGGACGTACGCGTGGGCGAACTCCTCACCGGTGGCCACGACGGACTCCGATCGGGACATCTCGTGGTGCGGGAAGACGAGGTCGGATCCACCGCCCTGCACGTCGAATCCGGTGCCGAGGTGTTCCAGCGCGATCGCGGCGCACTCGATGTGCCATCCGGGACGTCCGCGACCGAGGGAGGTGTCCCATGCCGGTTCGCCGGGACGCTCGGCCTGCCACAGCAGACAGTCCAGCGGGTGCTTCTTGCCGGCCCGGTCGGGGTCTCCCCCGCGCTCGCCGAAGATCGCGAGCATGGCCGCCTCGTCGAAGCCGGAGACGACACCGAAGTCGACATCGGCATGGACGTCGAAGTACAGGTCGTCATCGACCGGGTACACCGCGCCGGCTGCGTCGAGACGACCGATCATGTCGACCACCAGGTCGATGGACTCCACCGCCCCGATGTAGTGATCGGGGGCGAGGATCCGCAGTGCGGTCATGTCGGTGCGGAACAGCTCGGTCTGGCTCTCGGCGAGCTCGGCCCAGTCGATGCCGGTGGCGGCGGCGCGCTCCAGCAGCGGGTCGTCGACGTCGGTGACGTTCTGGGTGTAGGTGACCTCGAGGCCGGCGTCGCGCCAGGCCCGCTGGAGCAGATCGAATCCGAGGTAGGTGGCCGCGTGGCCCAGGTGCGTGGCGTCGTAGGGCGTGATGCCACAGACGTACAGCCCGGCGCGGTCGTCGGGCGCGACGGTGACGAGCTCGTCGGTGCTGGTGTCGTGCACCTGCACGGCCGGTCCGGGCCCGAATCCGAGATCGGCGAGTGACGGCACGGTCGGGCTCGTCCAGCTGCGCATGCTCTGAGCGTATCTGCTGAGGTGCAGCGGCCTGTCGACGCCTCTCGCGAACGGTTTCGTCGCAGAATGTCAACGTGATCATCGACTGTGCGGTCTATCGCGGCGGGGTGCGTGAGAACGTCGACCACGACGAGGCGTCCCTCGACACGGTCCTGTCCGGGCTGGGTGGCGACGACTTCTTGTGGATCGGCATCAACGACCCGACGACGGCGGAGATGCACCGGGTGGGTGGGGCGCTGTCGTTGCACCCACTGGCGATCGAAGATGCTCTCGAGGCGCACCAGCGTCCCAAGGTCGAGCGCTACTCCGACCACACCGTCGTCTCGATCCGCACCGTGGCCTACAGCGACGACGACATCACCACCAACGAGGTGAACCTCTTCCTCGGCGAGCAGTTCCTGCTCACGGTGCGCCACGGCGGTCGTGACCTGCGCGATGCCCGCCGCGCGGCCGACAAGATGATCGAGGCGCTCTCGCACGGCCCGACCGCGGCGCTGTACGCGGTGGTGGACAGCATCGTGGACCAGTACGAGAAGGTGGCCGCCGAGCTGGAGACCGACGTCGAGGAGGTCGAGTCGTCGGTGTTCTCACCCCAGCGCACCAACGACTCATCTCGGATCTACCGCCTCAAGCGCGAGACGCTGGAGTTCCGCCGTGCCGTGCTGCCGCTGCGAGAGCCGATCAACCGGTTCGCCTCCGGGTCGATGCCGGCGGAGTCCCAACCGTACTTTCGCGACATCGCCGACCATCTGACCCGGGCGGCCGAGGTCATCGACTCCATCGACCACCTGCTCGACAACGCCCTGAACGCCCATCTGGCGCAGCTGAGCGTCCAGCAGAACGAGGACATGCGCAAGCTGACCGCCGGTGCCACGATCTTCGCGGTGCCGACGGCGATCGCCGGCATCTACGGCATGAACTTCACGAACATGCCCGAGCTGAGCTGGCGCTTCGGCTATCCACTGTGCCTGCTGGCCATCGCCAGCATCTGTGGCTACGTGTACTGGCGCTTCAAGAAGTCCGGCTGGCTGTAGGAGGCTTCGTCAGCCGACCGTGGTCCCGGCGGTGATGACTCCCGCACCGACCAGGACCAGCACCAGGGCGCCGAGGCCGATCCGGTAGCCCACGAAGGGTGCGTAGGACCGGGTGCTGACGTAGCGCAGGATCCAGTGGATGACGGCCAGCCCGACGACGAAGGACACGATGGTGCCGACGACCGTGGGTCCCCAGCCGTAGGCGTTGTCGCTGCCGCCGATGTCCTTGAGCTTGTAGACGCCGGCGCCGACGACAGCCGGGATCGCCAGCAGGAAGGCGTAGCGGGTGGCCGCGGCTCGCTCGTAGCCCAGGAACAGGCCCATGCTGATCGTGGCGCCCGAGCGGGAGACCCCGGGAACGAGGGCGCCGGCCTGCGCGAGGCCGAGCAGCACGGCATCGCGGGCATTGAGCTCGTCGATGGGCTTGACCTTGCGACCGACCTTCTCCGCGATGCCGAGCACGACGCCCAGGACGATCAGGGTCGTGCCGATGACCCAGAGGTTGCGGAACTCACGGTCGATCAGATTCTGCAGCAGCAGACCGAGCACGACGATCGGCAACGAGCCGACGATGATGAACCACCCCATCCGCCACTCCTGCGCCCGACGGGCCTCGGCAGAGAACAGGCCGCGCACCCACCCCGAGCCGATGGTCCAGATGTCGTGCCAGAAGTACAGCAGCACGGCCAGCTCGGTGCCGATCTGCACGACCGCGGTGTAGGCCGCGCCGGGATCCTCCCAGCCGAGAAGCTTGGGAACGATGGCCAGATGGGCACTGCTGGAGATCGGCAGGAACTCGGTGAGACCCTGGACGACTCCGAGCACCACGGCGCGCAAGAGATCCACGGCGACGACACTAGGGCACGCCTCCGCGGGCACGTACCGGGCCCGCACTAGCCTGATGCCATGCAGATGCGCCGTGTGGGACGCTCCGGCCTCGAAGTGTCTCGCATCGGTCTGGGCACCATGACCTGGGGCGCGGACACCGACTCCTTCGACGCCGAGGACCAGCTCGATGCGTTCCGTGCCGCCGGTGGCACTCTCGTGGACACCGCCCCGATCTACGGCGACGGCGCGTGCGAGCCGCTGCTGGGCACCCTGCTCGCCAAGGCAGACTGCCGCGACGAGCTGGTGCTCGCCGGCAAGGCGGGATTCGTCCGACGCGGTGGCGACGTCGTCAAGGACGGGTCGCGCCGCGGACTGCTCGCGCAGCTCGATCGCTCGCTGCGCGATCTGGGCACCGACCACCTCGATCTCTGGCAGATCCACACCCCGGACACGTCGGTGCCGCTGGAGGAGACGCTGGCGGCTCTCGAGCACGCCGTCGCCACGGGTCGTACCCGGTACGTCGGGCTCTCGAACTTCACCGGTTGGCAGACCGGCTTCTCCCACACCTGGCTCGCTGCCCGCTCCGCAGGCATCCCGTTGGTCAGCACCCAGGTGGAGTACTCGCTGCTCAATCGCGACGCGGAGGACGAGGTGGTCGATGCGGCGCAGTACCTCGGCATGGGGATGATCGCCTGGTCGCCGCTCGGCCGGGGTGTGCTCACCGGCAAGTACCGCGGCGGGACGCCCGGCGACTCGCGCGGCGCTCGGCCCGGATGGGATGCGTTCGTGGGTCAGTACCTCACGCCGGCCAGGGCCGGCACCGTCGAGGCGTTGGCGCGGGCCGCCGACGGACTGCGCGTACCGATGGCCCACGTGGCACTGGCCTGGTTGCTCGAGCGACCCACGATGGCCGCAGCCATCGTCGGCGCACGCACCGCCGACCAGCTGAAGCAGAATCTCGGCGCCGACTCCGTCCACCTGCCGGTGGAGATCCTGTCCGCGCTGGACGACGTCTCGCAGAAGGAGCCGCGGTGATCGAGTACGAGTTCTGGAACCTGACCATCGATCGCCACAAGTCCCGCAACGCCGTGTGCCACATGCTCACCCAGGCGGCGGAGTACCAGGGCTGGGAGCTCGAGCGGCTGCGCAAGGACCTGACCGGTAAGCGGACGGTGCGGCTGCGCCGCAAGATCATCCGCATGCGCAGCACGCTGTAGCCCGTGGAACCACGTCAGGCGGCGATCGAGACCTACCGCTACCTGCGGGTGGGCATCGTCGCGCTGGCCGTCCTGCTCGCGGTGGCGGTCGCCGGTCAGATCGTGCTGGGCCACACCGGCCTGCTCGGCTCGATCAGCGCGTACTACTTCACGCCCGCCCGGGACGTCCTGGTCGGCGTCCTCGTCGCCCTGGGGCTGAGCCTGATCGTCGTCCGGGGTCGCGGCGTCGAGGACGTGCTGCTCAACGTCGCGGGGATGCTGGCGCCCGTCGTCGCGTTCGTGCCGACGCCGGTGACCGAGGCAACGCGTGCCGCGATCGGCATGACGCCTGCACCCACCTCAGACGCGATGTGGGCGCTGATCGCGCTGGGCGTGCCGGGACTCGCCTTCGCGATCGCCACCGCACGGCGACTCGACGGCGAGCAACGCACGGCGGCGCTGCGAGGAGCAGGCGCCGCAGCAGTGGTCGTCGCCGGCTTCGCTGCGTGGCTGACGATCGACCAGTCATCCTTCCTGCGGGCCGCCCACTACGTGGCCGCCGTGGGCATGTTCGCCGCATTCGTCGCCGTGGCCCGGCTGAACGCAGCCTCGGCCAGCGACGCCGACGAAGGACCCGTGCTGGCGACCCTGCCGGCGCGGCGACGGCGTGCCGCGTACACCGCGATCAGCTGGTCGATGCTG